>DAISHP010000032.1:0-10318 GCA_036822475.1 Bacillota bacterium | reverse complement strand
GGCATCGCCCTGACGGGCACGGAAGTTAAATCCCTGCGCGCCGGCCAGGCCAACCTGAAGGACAGCTATGCGCGCGTGGAAAACGCCGAGCTGTTTTTACACAACATGCACATCAGTCCGTTTGAAAAGGGCAACCGCTTTAACCACGACCCCAAACGGACGCGGAAATTATTGATGCATAAACGGGAAATTTTGCGCCTTTTGGGCCGCACGCGGGAAAAGGGGCTGGCCCTGATCCCTTTAAAAGTCTACTTCAACGAGCGGGGACGGGCAAAAGTGGAACTGGCCCTGGCCCGCGGGAAAAAGATTTACGATAAGCGCGAGGATATTGCCGCGCGCGACGCCAAAAGAGAAATGGAGCGCGCCGCCCGGGAGATGCAAGGTATGTTTTAAATATACCTTTGTGCCTGTTGCCTTTGGTACTCACTTTGCATCGGCCGTCAGTCGTCATCAGAGGTTGGACGATGGAAAATAAATTATATCCTGGAGCTTTGATATCCTGATTGCCGCCCGGGCGGTGCAGGGAATCGGCAGCGGAGCGGTCATGCCAGTAAGCATGGCGGCGTAATTTTCACCCGTCTTTCCCCGTTTGCTTCGCCCTCCCTGCTGCCCTGCGCGGGGCCAGCCTGAAAACGTGCCCGGCCCGGAAATCTTCCTGAAACAGGAAAAAAGACGGGAAGGGGGGAACGTGCTTTCCCCTTCCCGCCGCCTTCAGCGATTTTCTTTTCTAAAACAGCCGACGTGCAATCGTCAGTTTTTCTGCTTCCTTGGCTCCTTCATAAATTTCCAGGATTTTGGCGTCCCGGTAAAACCTTTGCACATCGTACTCGTCGATGTACCCGTAACCCCCGTGCAATTGCAGGGCCTTGTCGCAGACCCAGACCGCCATCTCGCCGGCGAAATGTTTGGCCATGGCGTTGAGGCAAGGATCCAGCTGGCCCTGGTCCACTTTCCAGGCCGCTTTATAGGTGATGTTACGGGCCAGCTCGATTCTGGTCGCCATTTCGGCCAGCTGAAACTGGATCCCCTGGTAGGAGGCCAGGGGCTGCCCGAACGTTTTTCTCTCCTGGACGTATTTGAGGGTTTTATCCAGGGCCCCCTGGGCCAGCCCCACCCCCTGAGCGGCCACCATTGTTCTGGTCACGTCAAAGAAGTGCATGAGCTGGTAAAATCCTTTTCCTTCTTCTCCCACCAGGTTTTCGCAGGGCACCCGCACGTCCTCGAATATGATTTCCGCCGTGTCGCTGGCTCTAATCCCCATTTTTCCCTTAATCTTGTTTCTGGTAATTCCCGGGCGGTCTGCTTCAACCAGGATTAAACTGTGCCGCTGGTGTCTTTTTTCTGCCTTAGGGTTGGTTACACACAAAACGACCATAAAATCACAGACCGTGCCGTTGGTAATAAACATTTTGCTCCCGTTAAGAACATATTCATTGCCTTCTTTGACGGCGGCGGTTTTCGTCCCGGCCACGTCCGTGCCGGCATCCGGCTCCGTGTAAGCCCCTGCCGAAATGGCCCGGCCGTTTACCAGCAAAGGAAGGTATTTTTTCTTTTGCTCTTCCGTCCCAAAGAGCAGGATGTTTTCGGAACCAAAGGTGGCAGCCATCACCACCAGACTCAGGCCCAAATCCACCCGGCACAACTGCTCGGTAATCAAAGCCACCTCTAAAAAACCAAAACCCGGCCCGCCGTACTGCTCCGGAATATAGCAGCCGACCAGCCCCGTTTCGCAGGCCTTTTGCCACAGTTCGCGGGGGTACTTCTCCTCCCGGTCACACTCTTTGGCCAGGGGCTCAAACTCTTTGACGGCAAATTTATAAGCCGTTTCCTGAAGCAACTTTTGTTCTTCGGTTAACTCAAAATCCATCTTCTTCCTCCTTTTTGTTTTTATTTTCTTTTAATATATTGGATGATTAAATGATTAGTCAAGTATAAACTTGAAGGTTGATAGTGTCAAGTAAAAGTGGGGGCGTAGGATACTGTCAAGTTAAAGTGGGGCATACCCTTTAATTTCCAATGCAACTCAACCAGATTTAATTTTTAACCAGATCAAAAAAGATCTCAATTTTCCTTTAAAACAGAGATATTTTTACTTAAAAGGTACTATGTAACAATTATATACAAATCTGGAAGTGTGGTTCCCTCAGCTAAAAAGGCTATCTTCCCTGATTCTTATAATCACCCCCGGTTCAATAAAAATATTTTATCAAGATTATTGAAGGTATTTATTATAACTTGGAGAATACATTTTTAATGGGGAGAAAGGGGCTGGCGCCCCCCACGGGCTGCAAACCCGCTGGCCGGTTATCTTTTTGTAAAGCCGGGGTCCGGTTCGATTCCGACTTCTCCCCTCCAGGGTTTATATGTTCTTTCCTGTCTGATCTTCTGCAGGTAGTTCTGTCTCTATTGATCCCGGCAAGAAACGGCATTAAAGTCTAATCCATGAATTAATAAGGCGAAAGATTTTTTATAAATCTTTCTTTAATGAGTCCTGGCAAAAGGGGAATAATGGGTACTTCGTCATTAAATGGTTCCACCTTAGCAATAACTACCATCATCTGCCGGTTGTGCTCCGCCAAAACTCTTCTTAAATCCGTTGTATTGTTAACTTCTACCACGTTTGCGATCCCCGCTCCCCGGGCAACTTTGCTCAGATTTGTTTTGCCGCTGGTAGGCGTGGGTTGATTTCCCGTACTCCCGTATACACCATTGTCCATGATGACGAGACAATAGTTTTCAGGCGCATAGTGAGCCAGCGTGGCCAGACTTCCCAAATTCATCAGTATTGCACCGTCTCCATCAATAACGTATATTCTCCTATCCGGCTTTGCCAGCGCAAGACCAAGTCCTATAGAACTTGCCAAACCCATCGAACCCAGCATATAAAAATTACCATCACGGTCCCCCAATGCATAAAGTTCCCTGCTGGGAAGACCGAGATTTGAAATAATTATCTCTCCCATCTGGGCGATTACTTCTATTGCTTCAATCCTCTTCATCCCACAAGCTCCTGGAAAGTAAAAAAGCTTTGATTTCATTTTTTTTAAATACCCCTTGAATTGCCCTCCGAAAGATAGCCAGATCTTCTTTTCTGGCAATCTGGAGGTATTCAATGCCCAGAACTTCTAGTAGCTTCGGTGTAGCCTGGCCCATGGGTACCTGAGCAGCAATTTTCTCCCCGGAACTACCCCGGTGGCTAAGTAACATTAAAAGAGGCATTTCGTAAAGACGAATAAGGGAAAGAAGAGCGTTTATAGAGTTGCCTAACCCGGAATTTTGCATAAGGAGAACAGCTTTTCTTCCCCCTAGATGAAAACCCGCGCATATACCAACCCCTTCCTCTTCTCTGGTCACCGGAATATATATTATCCTGGATGCCTCAAGGCAATTAATGATTCCGGATAGCATCTGACAGGGAAGCCCACAAATGAATTCGATCCCTTCTTCCTCCATGATATTTACAATTTCCTCATCTATTTTTTTCCAGCTCTGCTTATTCATCTCCACCACTACGCTCAATACGTTTTATTTACTTCCAGGCATATGTCGAGTGAACAGCTAATCACGTATCTTTTCCATGGTATCGTATCTCAAACCCCTTCTTAACGATTCAAGCGGAAGGATATCTTCCGGCCTGATGTTGCCCAGATTTACCTCCCTTCCAAGCCTGGTGATCAGGTATACCTGCTGATTCTTTTCCGGCGCTTCCAGGATGATTTTTTTTATATCAACATTTTTAATCAGCCCTTCCAGGAAATCCTCTTTGATTTCCCCCCTGTCATCATAAATACCCAGACCTTTTCCCGATTCCCTCGCTTCAATTATCACCTTCGCGGCACCAAAAACGAGATCGCTTTCTATTTCCCTTAGCCTTTCACTTAAAGAAAGTTTTTTATCTTCAGCCGGGTCTTTTTTACCCACCTCGGAAAACACTATAAATCCTCTTTCCTTTATTCTTTTAATCCATTCCCCCTTTTCTTTTAGGCCAATCGCAATCGCTCCATTGGATACTTCAATTAAATTTATGCCCAAATCTAAAGCACAATCCAAAAATTCGTTAATTTTCTTTTGTAAATAAGCAATTTCAAAAAGCGTTCCACCGTTAGCCACCAAGACATCGTACTTTTTATAGAGAGCAATCTTTCTTTTCACTTCTTTAGCCGGCATAAGCCTTGATGTACCCCACCCCAACTTGATAACATCTATGTAGTCAGCCCCGGATTCCATAAGATCCACCGCCTGGCCATAACCAAGTCCTTTGTCCAGAAGCATGGTAAGGCCCGTCTCCCTTGGCTTTCGGCTGCGGTCGGGGATTGTAATTAACCCAAAAGCTTTCATTAGAGAACACCCCATATTCCACTCGAGGGTTCAGTTAAGAGAAACTGACCCTCCTCAATTAAATTCTTCAAGTGATGGGCAAGTTTTACTGCCTTTAATTTGCTCGATTGCCTCAGCGTAATAGGCACTTCCCGCCCGGATATTTTGATTCCTGACAAATTTCCCGTAAATACTTTTCCCGGACACAAAAATATACAAAGCCCGCAGTTCATACATTTTGCCCGCTCAATACCTTTTCTTTTTAGATAAGCGTTGGTAGGACAATGAGTTTCTACCCGGCAAACATTTTCCTGCAGGCACCTTTCCGAATGGCAGGCTATCTCCAGGTCGGCCTTCTGCCAGACCTCCCCGTAATTAGAAACGGCAACGACTTTCCTTCTGTGCCTGATGTCTACTATGGGCAGAGGAATTTCTTCGTCCAGAACAGTCAAACCTTTTGCAATTTCATCACTCAGCACGGGTACTGGAATGGCAATGGAAACCAGACATTCCGGCCCTTTGGAGGTAATGAATCCCCCCATTAATTCAGGCAGCATACCCTTAAGATCAGCACAAACAGAAAGGCTTGGCTTTTTCCGGGTGCTTCTTGTCCCTCTGCCTGTTATGTAACCTATGGCGCCATTTACCAGTATCCTTGTGCCTACCCCGATTGTTTTTAACGTTGGATCGTTTTGCAAGGGATTCATATCTCCGCAACCGGACACCGAAATTTCTTTATATGGTCCGCTTAAACCGGTAACCGAAAAGATTGTTTGAATTGTACCTGGCCTTGGATTGATAAACGCACAGTAATTTTTAATGCAACTCCTGGTGGTAAATAACCTGGCGAATTCTAAACCGGCAAGGTTTATTCTTTTCCTGAGAAGATTATTTTCTGTTTTCACGGCTACTTCGATTTCCTTTCCGGCAGCCAGATCTTGAAGAAGATGCCCCCCTCCATACCTTTTGGGCAGGTCTAAACTGGGCGAGCTTCCATAAACTATACATTCTACAATTCCCAATCTTTCATTAGGGCAGGGGCCGGGAAAGGCGGGAACCCCATTTAACCAAACGCCTTCGGCCTTTTCAAAAACCTTTTTTAACGGCAAAGAAATTAAAGCCGCCACACCCGACATAACACCAAAGGTGGCTGTAGTAACAACATCTACATCCTTCAAAATGCCTTTTCCGGTTTTTAATTCTTGTTTCAATTCGTCGGCAGAAACAACGACGGCTTTTCCGGTCTTTATTTTTCTGTTGATCTCCTTAATGGTTTGTTTCATCTTCCTGGATCATCCACCTGATTTCAAAATTGCCCCCGAAAGTAAATTTAGGAGTAAAAGCTATCATTTCGGAAAGATTAACCCGCGCTCAGCTCCCAAGCGGGTTAATCTTTTACCATGGAGAACAACCCCGCCCCGGTTGGACTGCCCAAACCAGCAACCAGTTTCGAAATAGCCTATTTTTCTAAGTTAGCCCTTAACTCAACCAGGGCTTCCTCTACAAAAGTTGAATAGCCAAGCGCCGGTCCACCTCCCATTAAGATAGAAATACCACATGCTTCAAAAATTTCGCCGTCGGTAGCTCCTGCCTCTATAGCTTCCTTCAAATGAATAGCAATGCAATACTTGCACTGCTTAACAATAGCTATAGCCAGCGCGATTAGACATTTTTCTTTAATCGTTAAATTATTACCTTGATAAAGCGCCTTTTTAAAATTTTCGTAATGCTGTAAAGCACGCAGATTTCGCCCTAGCTTTCCCCTGCCAACAACCAGTTTGGCCAAAAATTCCGTTATATTCGACATTATTTTCCCTCCTAACCTGCCGGAGCATAACGTTGCTCCTGCTCGCTCCAGATTTTGAAGAAATTTTTACAAGTGGAACATTTTCATTGAAGCGTTTCCAGGTAAACGGCATCCGTCCACCCGGTTGTTACCCCTGCCAAGACAGAAGTAATTCCAAAAAATATATTTCTGTTAAACATGGATATTTTTACCGAACAGGCCAATTCCGTAATTACTTCTATCCGCCACATCGTTGGGATCAAAGGCACGTTTAATTCGTTCTTGCCAGATGTGGAAGTTCCCGTAAAGCGGCCCCAGTTCAGCAAAACGCTCCTGGGAACTTTTCCGGGCATCTCCCGCGGCTCCAAGACAGATGTCATTAACCTGATACCCGCATTTTTCTGACTGCCTTGATTCGCGCTCCTCGGCGATTAATTCCCGGGCTTTTTGAACAGAAAAGGGATCGGCAGAGTCGTAAAGACAATGCATTTCAATATAGATATAGGAGTTATGCTCAAAAGAATTGTAATAGGTAGTATCCCGGCCGCTTTTCACTAAACCCCCCCTGTTTTCGTACTTCTCCTTGAGTTCTTCCGCGGGGAGTCCCTGAATACGCACTACGGAATCGCAGGTACCCCCATAACCAGAATTAATCACAAAACCCCCCGTATGATGGGCCCAGTGAACATCGTTGCCTAAAATGATGACCGGAAATTCTTCATTTAAAAGCTCACGGAAAGGAGATTCATTAGCCAGCGGGGGAATCCTCCCTCCCGCCTCCTCAACAATTTCTTCCAGCACCCGCTGCTGATAGACGAATTCCTGTTCAGAGTTACCAAAAAGAACAACCACGCAGGGATGTCTGATTTCTTCCGCTGCAGCAGCGATCAGCCCGCTTTCATGCCAGTCTACCAATGTCTGGTGAGCTAAACCACCACTCAGCAGATTTAGAGTATGCTCCACCCCGCCAATCCGAACGAAAGCATAAGCTATTTCAGCATCGCCAATGGCGTACATAAAGTTGGCCAGGCTTTCGTAATCCGGCAGGTCTACCAGACAGGTCTTCATCCTTGCCGGGGGCTCCTTTGCCTTATAAACAATAATTGTCCCCCGGGGTTCGGTAGGCAGGGAAGAGGGACCCGGCCAGTGGTGGAGCTTAATGGCGGCTTTGGTAAAGACCCCCAGCCCCCCGAGAGCCCCCACATATCCGCGCATGATTCCCCGCAGGCTGGGGCCGGGGCCGTCGCCGGTAAACCATTCGTCCGGCGGCCCGAGTTTCAGGAGTTCGCCGGTGGGCAGGACCCATTCCACCCCTAAAGCATTCCGGCCGTTATAACCCCCCCGGACACCAAAAATATTCATCCCCCAACCAGAGGTTACATTAGCCAGCGCCGAGGTCTGGAAACCCGCCTGGATCTGTGTGGTCATCAGACCGGATTTGATTGCTTCCGCCGTTAGCTGGCCCCAGGTGCAACCCGGTTCAACCAGCGCGTACCTGTTTTTTTCATCAATTTCGAGGATCCGGTTCATGCGCATTAAGTCAAGGACGACAACCCCCTCCTGCCAGGGTAGGGAATGACCGCCATAGCCGGTGCTATGTGCCTTAAACTTTACTTTGTAAAAATTACAGGTTTTGACGATGGCCTGCACCTCTTCCGTACTTCCCGGCAGGAGCACAGCCGCCGGGCGATGGGGAAGGTATTTACCCGGAGCCGGGCCAGGACACAAATCAACCAGACAGTTAAAAGTATATGTGTCGAGAATCACATCTTCCCGGGCAATGTTTCCTTCCCCTACAATATCAGAAAAAACCTTCAAAACTTCCGGTCGCAGTTCCATATCCATCCTCTCCTTATTCTACCGATTCATTAAGCAGTTCCACAATGTTCAGCACCTTTAAATTTACCCGGCTTTCCTGAATGGCATCGCAGAAATTTTTTTCACACCAGGGACAACTGGTTACCAGCGTTTCCGCCCCAGCAGCCCGGGCCTCGGCTAACCTTTCTTGAGCAGTCGCCAGAGCAAACCCGGGGTAAGCAAACTTTACCCCGCCCCCGGCACCGCAGCACCAGCTATACTCCCGCCTCCGCTCCATTTCCAGCAAGCGAACACCCGGAACAGCTTCCAGCAGTTCCCGGGGAGGATCGTATACCCCCTCCAGACCCAGCACTTTGGGAACTTCTTTGACCGGCAGAGAACCCAGAAACCTGGTTTCTATCCCCCCGGAAGGAAAACGGGGCTCCGAAAGCCGGCCCAAATGACACGGATCGTGGTAAGTAACCTGCAGAGGAACGCTCCTGGTTAACTTTAACTTTCCCTCGTTAAGCAGTTGCGCAAGGAACTCTCCGGCATGCAGGACGGTAAAGTTCATTTCCTCGCCAAATAAAGGATACTTTGCTTTCATCATTCCAAAACAACTGGCACAGGAAATTACTATTTTACTTACCCCTAACCCATTAAAGAGGGCAATATTTTTTCTGGCCTGCTCCTCGAAAAGTTGTTTATCACCCGCCATATAAGCTATATTTGCGCAGCAGGGTTCCTTTTCAGCCAATATACCGAAATCCACACCTGCCTTTTTAAAAAGCCGGGCAGTCAATTGCGGAATTTTTTGCATTTCCGGCTTACAGGCGTAAGTACATCCCACATAGTACAGGACATTTGCCTTTTCGCCTTTACTCAAGTCTTTGATTCCCAACCCTCTGGCCCAGGCGTCCCGGCTGATTCCGGCCGGGTTCCAAATACTGCTGTACTTTTTCAGGTTCTCCAGAACGGCTTTGTGTGCGGGCAGAGGCGCCACGCCGTCATCCACGCATTTTACCCGTAGCTCGTGAAGGATTTCCAATACCTCGAGATCAGTTCCCAGGCGGCAAGAAAGATCACATAGGCCACAAAGTGTGCATCCGTATACCACATCGAGAAAAGCCGGTGAATAGGATACCCTTTCTTCCAGCAAAGAAAGAGCTGCAACAAGCCGGCCTCCCCCGGAATAAGTGTGAAACTTGTAATACTTAATACTCGGGCACCCGTTTGCAAACCGCCAGCTTTTAAAAACAGAACTCCCTGGAATGTATTTGCACACCGAACACCTTCCGCACCGGATCATGTCGTTTCGATAGTCTTGCAACACTGTGGCCCACCTCCAGGAAAAATATTTTTGGTTGCTTTGCCATTTTAGTTATTTCCGCTCCCCCCACACACACACACGTTAAACCTGCATGTCTTGTGCAAACCTGCCTGCTCCGTAGGTGCTCCTGTCTGCCACGTCGTGCGGATCAAACGCTCGCTTGATCCGCTCCTGCCAGACGTGGAAGTTTCCATATAACTCGCCCAGTTCAACGTACCGTTCGCCGGTCTTTTTGAAAACATCTCCCGATACGGCACCAAGGCCGATATCGTTGGGCTCGAAGCCGTCTTTTTCTTCCCGCCGCGTTTCCCTTTCTTCGGCGACGCACCGGCCGCATTCCAAAACCGAAAAAGAACTGGCCGCGTCGTAATGGTATTCCATTTCCATGTAAATAAAACCATTATTGTCAAAAGAATTATGATAGGTAGAGTCCCGGCCGTCCCGGAGCATACCCCCGCGGTTCATATACTTTTCCTTGAGTTCCTCGGCCGGAATGCCCATGTGGCGCACAACCGCCGCACAGGTGCCCTGATAGCCGGAATTGATTGCAAAACCCCCACTATGGTGCGCCCAGTGGGTATCGTTGCCGATGAGAAAAACTGGTATTTCTTCCTCTAAAAGCTCTTTAAAAGGAGATTCGTAAACAACGGGGGGTACCCTGCCCCCAACTTCCACGATAATTTCTTCCAGTACCCGCTGCTGGTAAGCAAGCTCCCGGTCAGAACAGGCAAAAAGATGGATCAGACACGGATGGCCGAATTCCGCCGCCGCCGCTCCAACCAGCCCGCCTTCGTACCAGTCCAGAAAAGTCTGGTTGGACATGGCTCCGGCCAGGATGGCCAGCATGTGTTCAATTCCTCCCACCCGCCACAGGGCATAGGCAATTTCAGCGTCTCCCACGGCATACAAAAAGTTAGCCAGAGTTTCGTAATCGGGCAAATCAACCAGGTAAGTCTTCAATCGCCGCGGAGCTTCCCAAACCTTATACGCAAAAATTGTTCCTCCCAGCTCGGTGGGAAGATAAGAGGGACCAGGCCAGTGGTGGAGCTTGATGGCGGCTTTGGTGAAGACTCCTATGCCGCCGAGGG
>DAISHP010000031.1:0-10458 GCA_036822475.1 Bacillota bacterium | reverse complement strand
CATCTGTTGCTGGAGGTTCTCCGCCGGGAAGGGGAGGGAGAGACCTCGCAAAGCGACCTGGCCGCGGTGCTGGGGCTGGATTTAAGCACGGTCAGCCGGGTGGCGGACGGCCTGGTCCGGGGAGGCCTTCTGAAAAGGGAGGTCAGCAGCCTGGACCGGCGTAGATCCATCTTGACCTTGACGGATGGCGGAAAGGAGCTGGTCGAAAACATTAACCGGAACATGAAGGCATATACGCAAGAAATATTAAAACAGATTCCACCGGAAAAACGAAAGGCGGTCCTGGAAAGCCTGAGTTTGCTGGTGGAGGCCGTGCAGAAAATAAAGGGAGGGTGCTGTCGTGAGTGATTTATCTGATTCCCTGAAGGAAGCGGTGCGGGAAAAGTATGCCGGCCTGGCCCGGCTGGCCCGGGAACAGGGAAAGGGGAGCTGCTGTTCCCCTGCCGGAACTGCCGCCGGGTTTTGCTGCGCGGAAAATTATAGTGCCGGGGAAGTAGCGGGACTGCCGCCGGAATTGTTGGCGGCTTCCCTGGGCTGCGGCAACCCCACCGCCCTGGCGGATCTAAAGCAGGGGCAGGTGGTTTTGGACCTGGGCAGCGGCGCCGGGCTAGACGTTTTGCTGGCCGCCCGCCGGGTGGGGCCGGCGGGAAAGGTATACGGCCTGGACATGACCGAGGAAATGCTGGCCCTGGCCCGGGAGTACCAGGAGCGCAGCGGGGCAACCAACGTGGAATTGATCAAGGGCGACATGGAAAATATCCCATTGCCGGACAACCACGTGGACGCGGTGATTTCCAACTGTGTGATCAACCTGGCTGCCGATAAAGCCGGAGTGATCCGGGAAGCTTTCCGGGTGCTCAAACCCGGGGGCCGGCTGGCCGTTTCTGACATGGTATGGCAGCGGGAAGTGCCTGCCTGGCTGCGGCAAAACGTCGAGCTCTGGACGGGCTGCGTGGCCGGCGCCTTGACCGCCGAAGAATACCGGCGCCTGCTGGCGGAGGCGGGTTTCACCGATATCGGCCTGGAGGTTACCCGTGTTTTCAGCCTATCAGACCTGCCGGAAGGGTTTTTGACGGAGGAAATGAAGAGGGAGTTGCTTCCTTACGCCGGTTCCCTGGTCAGCACCTTCGTCCGGGCGCGTAAACCCGGGAGTGAAGGAGAAGGCGGCGCATGCTAAAGGAAGGCTTAAGACGGCCCGGGGTGAGTGATCTGGTTTTCGATAGCGCCCGCCCGGCCGACCGGGAGGCCATCTTTTCTGTGCTCACGGAAGCTGGCCTGACCACGGCCGGCATAGCCGAAGACCTGGCCCACTTTTTCGTGGCCAGGATCCTTTCGGAGGTGGCCGGCGTGGTGGGGCTGGAGTACTACGGCGAATACGCCTTGTTGCGTTCCCTGGCGGTGGGGCCGGCGCACAGAGGGAAGGGCCCGGGCCTCCGCCTGGCGGCCCGGGCCCTGGAAGCGGCGGCCGCGCACGGGGCGCGGGAGGTGTACCTGCTGACCGTAACGGCGCCGAACTTTTTTGAGCACCTGGGCTTTGTACCGGTCAGGCGGGGAGATGCTCCCGCCCCGGTGCGGCAGTCCCTGGAGTTCCGGGAAGTTTGCCCGGTGTCGGCGGCGGTGATGAGGTTAAAGGGGGGATGAGGTAACGGGAGTTAACGGGCGTAAGGATCGTGTTACACGGCAAATTAAACGAGTAACCAAAGCATAAATAAGGTTTTTCCCGTCCTGCAGTTGGAATGGATCGATGATTCCCTTCACCGGCAGGCCGCCAACGCCCTGCTCACCGCCAACCGGAGAAATTTGAGTCTGGTTGATTGCCCAGCTTTACCACCATGCGGCGTCTGGGCATCAAAAAAGCAGCCCGGGCTTTCTGGGAAACGGGACAGCGACTGCAGCCAAATTCCGGTAATGGCGGTGTGTAAAAGAGCCCTCCGCGTTCCGCTTCCCCCCGGGGGCCAGGGCTGATCATGTTCCAAAACTCCAAAAAACTTATTTACCGCCCCTCTTTTTTATTTACCCCCCCCTTTTTGTTGTAAAATCTTCTGTAACCTTTTCTGGTTTCCCACCGTCTTTAGAGAATGAAAAAGAATTCTTTTTCATTAAAAACGCCGTGCCGGATCGTGATCAGGCCGGCAGGTAAAAAGTTCCTTAAGGAGAGGCGCCCCTTGTGGCAGGAATTGTACCGGTTGACTTACCGCTACTTCAGCGGCCTGGGGCTGGCCCGGGAAGATGCCGAGGACCTGGCCCAGGAGACGCTGGTGGCGGCCTATCTCCACCTGGACGGGGTGCGGCCGGGAAAGTTAAGGGCCTGGCTTTTCACCGTCGCCCGCCACAAGTACATAGACTGGCTGCGCCGCGCCCCCAAAGGGGTGGTGAACTTTCCCGCGGAAGAGCTGGCGGACGGGGCGCGGGGGCCGGAGGAAGCCGTGCTCGCCGGGGCGGCGCGGGAGGCGGTGGCGGCCGCGCTGAACCGCTTAAACCCCCCGGAGCGGACCCTGCTGGCGCTGAAGTATAACCTGGGCCTGAGCACGGAAGAGATCGCCGCCGTTCTGAAGACGAAGCCCAATACCGTCAAGGTGAGGCTCTTCCGGGCCAGGCAGAAGTTTAAAGAAGAATACACAAAGCTTTGGGAGGGTTGATGATGAGCGAAAAAGAACAGGAAACTTCAGGAGGATTGATCGGGGGCGAAAAAGAACAGATTTTTTGGGATGAGCGGCGCTTTTTACGCCGGGTGCGGTGGCGCAGTGCCTTACGCACGATCCTGATTGCCCTGGGGGTGGTGGTGGTCAGTTACGCCCTTCTTTTTGTGTGGACCAGGCATCTTCTTAACGAGCAGGGGAACCGGATCGATAGTTTTTACCCCGACCTGATCCGGTACAGCACCCCGAACACCATCGCCGTCCGCGGCTCCTGGCAGGATGTGGGCTGGCTGGGGCAGCAAAGGGAATACCTCCTGGTCCGGATGGTCGGCGACCGCCCCGTTTACGTCGGCACCACCAGGGTGGAATACCAGGTTTGGGGCGGGGAAATGTTCTGGGGCCCGGACCAGACCGTGCTCCGGGCGGGGGGCCGGGAATACCTGTTGCCCGGAGCGGTCCCGCGGTTAAGGTTTTATCACCCAGCGGTAACCCACGAACAGCTCCCCCGCCAGTTCGACCGCCTGAACGGAATACCCGCCGATAAAACGGTAGAAATGGCCCTGTCCTTTAACCGCCTGCTCACCGGGGAGGAGATGAAGGCCTTGCTTCCTGCGGGGGTGGAGCCGCTCTGGGGCGCTATTTCCGCTTACGGCAACGAGGAAATTGCGGAGGCGGGCAAGAAAAGCCCATTTGCGGCGCATAGCCTGGCACACCGGCTGGTAGGCCTTCCCCTGGGCGGTTTCCGGGACGGGATGAGCGAAGAGCTGCGGTTTACCGAAGAAAAATTACCCGCAGAATTGCGGCGTTTAAGTGGGATTCCCAGTCACTCTTCTGAATTGCTCAAGCGCACGGCTGATTATTTACAGAAGAACGGCATCCGCTACTACGGCCTGGTGGTTTGCGGCAAACCGGCCGATCTGTTGAAATTGCAGGATAACCCGACAGTTTCCGCAGCCGTTATGGGGGCGGTCGCCGGGAGGGAGTAGCAGGGGCACAGGGGATTAGCCGGCTTAAAAGGCCCTTCTTTCTCGCTTGCCGGCCGCCCTGACGGGAATGCCTGGATTTTGTTGCTACATGACCCCCCCTGGGTACAGCGGGATGAGAAAACGTCCAAGGATTGGAAGAAGTACTTTAAATAGGGCAGGCCGACAGTTTGGAAAATGCTCTGGAGCGCATTATCATCTGCCGGGCCGGCAACGCCGACGCGCTTTGTGAAATTTTCGCCGGGTTGACGGTTCCGGCGGAACGGTCTGTTCGGCATCCCCGCCGGCATCGCCTGCGACCGGTATGGTATCTGCTCGCGTTGTTGCCAGCTGTGGCGGAATGAATGACGAGCTGGTGGATCTTTTTATGGCAGCTTTTTAAATTTTTTTGGCCGTGTAAAATTTCAGTAGGCACCCAGAAGGGGATCAGCCCCCTGAAAAAGAAATGAGACCTCGCGCGCCCAAAAAACACCAAAAATCAAGCTAAAGGAGTGTGAGGTCTCATGCTAAATATTCGCCAAATAGTGGGTGCAGTCCTTCTTTTCGTCACCGGCCTGGTTAAACTAATTGGTGGGTGCAAAGACTTCTATGAACTTGAAAAAGGTATCCATGAGCTTTGTCAGAAAGTCTGCAACCAAATATTCACCTGGGCACTGGAACAGCTCGATACCCGCCTGATGAATGAACGTGACCGGAGCACCTGGAGGGTGGTTGGGTTTCGGGAAAAAACAGCCATCAGCACCTTTGGGGAATTTCCCTACAAAAGGCGCCTGTACAAAAACAAGAAAACCGGGGAAACCAGCTTCTTTTTAGATGAGCTGTTGGGCTGGCCGGAGCGGGCCACGATTACCCCTCGCCTAAAAGAACTGGCTGTCAAACTAAGCACTGAGCTTCCCTTTGACCGGGCGGCTGAGATTTTGAGCTACCTTGCTCCCGGGGTAAGTTCCATGACCATCTGGCAGGCCACCCAGGAAGTAGGCGAAGTTCTCCAACGCGAAGGCCAAGAAAAAAGAGCAGCAGTTTTTGAAGACGGCGAAGCTCCCGGAGGGAAAGAAGTGGCGCCGGAGCTGTGTATTGAAGCCGACGGGGTGATAATCCGCCTGCAAAGGGCAAAGCAGAAACGAGGAGAAATCAAACACATAGTAGCTTACGAGGGGAAGGAGCAAATAGACCGGGATCGCTTCGCCCTGAAAAACAAGCTTGTATTAAGCAGCTTAAATGAAGGTGAGGCAGCCTGGGAAGAAGGTTATGCCGAGATCGGGGGGAAATGGGATTTAAGCCGGGTCCAGAAGATCTACATTGGCGGCGATGGGGCAGACTGGCCCAAGCAGGGAGTGGAATACTTCCCTGGCGCCGAATATCGCTTAGACCCATACCACCTGAGCAAGCATTTAACGGAAGCTCTCTGGTATGATGAAGAAACCTTTCGGAAAGTAGCCGCAGCTATTTCCCAGGGTAACTGGCAGGAAACCCAAGGGGTTCTAACGGAAGCAGCGAAAAAGACCCGAGGTAACCGGAAGAAAAGGATCACCAAGCTTTTGCACTATCTTGAGGAAAACTGGGTGGGGATTGTTGCCTCGGCGGGAGCAAAACGCCTGGGCACCATTGAAGGGCAGATACAACACAACGTGGCCCGGCGGATGAAACGCCTGGGAGCCCGGTGGACCATTAACGGTGGGGACCGGATGGCCCGGATTTTGGCCGCTAAGGCAAACGGGAAGCTTGATAATTATGTTTTGCGCTGGCCAGTGAAACACGAAAAGCTGAGGGAATTAGCGCAGAAGCCAGTGGAAAAACAAAAAGCCGGGGATGTGGAAAAATGGCTGCAGGCGACATTACCGGCATTAAAGGGTCCTTTTGCCGACCGGCCGTGGGTTAAGTATGTTTTACGGGAACTGGCCCGGCCAGATTTTGCTGCCCTTATTGGCTAACCTGTTCCCTGGTGAGCCTCAGAGGGCTTAAAAGGCAGCGCCGTTAGGGGAGCCTTGACAGCCGGGGTCCCCGCAGGTGGTACAATGGTTTTTGCGACGGGGCGCTGGTTATTATCTTTACCTGTTCCCCGGAGCCGCCCCGTCGGTGGGTTTGTCTGACCACCTGCGGGGTGGATGTCAAGGCCGCTGCCTTGAAGCTAATGTTTTAAGCGGTGAGGTCTCATTGCAGGAAAATTTTTGTGGAGATACCTACTGGATCTTGATACTGACTGGTGGCCGTCTGGTTTCCTGTGGGCGGTGGGGTACGGTGGTTCTGGGGCCGGTGTCGTCGTGAGGTGATGTTCCGTTGCTGGTATCCTGGTTTTTCTTGGTTATCGGCTCCGCTGTTCTCTCATTTCTGGTGGCATGTCAGGTCAAAACTGTTCCGCTGGCGATCATTCCGGTAATCAAGTACAACTTGATCGTACTGCCGTTGTTCTTTCTCGCCAATACTGCCCTGAGCGTTGGCTTTATCTATGTGCACGAAACGATTAAGAATCTACCTCTGGTCGTAGCCGGCAAGTCGTTCATGTATTACGTTTTTCTGTTGATGTTTTCAGTGCTGTTGGTGGAGGATGAGGTTTCGGTGGTTCGGGCACTGGAAGGGTTCGCGCTGATCGCAGAGGGCGCGGCGGTACTGGGGAAATAGATGGTGTTGCCGCGAGGTTTTAATCGTCCATGTCCGGTCAAATTTCTTTCTTTGCCTTTGTTTGCTCGGCAGTTCGACAAAAAGCCACAAAAAGTATCTGTTGCTTTTTTTTGCTATATGTTATTTTATAGGAGGAATTGGCAGGTAGCGGAAGAAAAGAAAGGCAGGTGGTGGTGCGGGTTAAGGTAAGGGGGGGAGTTAATAGTTTTGCGATAGCCTGGTTGGGTTGAGCAGGAAATGCGACAGCGTACCGGAGTTATAGCCTTCTTTTTGTTAATTATATTTATGCTCCGGGAAGCGGGGGGGGTGATGATGCCGGGGTAAAAATTACGGGAAAGCGCAAAGAGAAAAGTGAAGGTGGTTTCGAAAAGGGGCCCAGGTACCTCAAGGAATGTTTCAGAGTGAGTCTGATCAACTTAAGTTGATTGTCTCAGAGATACACCCAAGATTCAATCCGTGAATGCTGTGAGTAAGTTGCTAAATCAAAGTATACGAGGAGGGATTAATTTGTCTAGTATTATTATGAAGTATAGATATGTATTTGCGTCTATAGTTTTAGCTGTTGCGCTGTTAGCAACAGTAGCACTCATCACTGGAGCTTCTTCAGATTCAGACCCTGCCGTAATATACGAATCAGCGCTTCGGAAAGAGGAATTACCCAAGATGAACGAATTCAACGGCAAAGCTTTTATTCAAAACGAGATGGGAGCTCAATTTGATTTGTCAGACTTACGACTTAGAGCACAACTGCCGGTTAATCTTGACAGCAGCAATTTTTGGCAGGATATAAAATTTCAACTCAAAACACCTAAGAAATCAGTGCCTGTTACAATCATTCCGGAAGAATCCAACATGCAAAGCGGAACCCTTTCGAACGGCGATATTATAAGATGGGGTGCTATTACCGGTAACATCTCTATTGCGGCAGGTAAACCGCAAACAGTGGTAATTGGGGTTTTTGAAATACCGTCACAGCAAAAGGCTAGTTTTACGTTTGCATTGCACGCCGGTAATGGAAATCCACCAGTTGCGTTAAGCTTCGGGAATCTAACTCCGAACGAAGAAATACTGCAGATAATAAAGGGTGGAAAGGAGTAAGGAGGGCTAACTCATGTTGAAAGTTAAATTAATTACTCTGCTTATGATATCACTGATAGGGATCTTGCCAACTACTGCTTCGGCTGACCAGCTTTGGGACAAAGGTCGCTCATACGGGACCTTTTTAGCTGGGACAAATACAGGTAAAGAAATGAATGTTGTAAGTGCCTCTGCAAACAAATCATTCTCTTCAACCGGCTGGCTCTTAGGTGTAGAACGTGTCAGGGCGTGGGCGCGTCTACAAAATGTAGAAGCTATCTATCCAGCATCGTTGGGCTATTTGTGCTGGATAAACGGTGCTCAAGTTAGATTGTACAGCGATGATCCACGCAGGAACTATATGTTTATCACTGGTATGAATCCACCCGACTATTCCTCCTCAACGTTAATTCCCCTTGTTATTTGGGATATTTTAGGTTACTTAGGCATTCCAAATAATACCATTCAGGCATACGCTAATAACTTTTCAGCGAAAATCTCATCGGCAGGTCTCGGCAGCTATGATGCATATAAAATTTTCACCGCCACAAGTACTAAAATAAACTTGCCGAGTACGTACATCTATAGTAATGCAGATGCTTATACTAACAGCAACACCGGTTCCAGTGCAGAAGTATGGTTCGGTTACGATGTCAGAACCACCGATAATACCGCTTTCGCGCTTTGGCCACAATCAAAGATACAGTATGCCATACAATACCAGGGGTCCCTGCCCTGGTACTGGTGGACGAATTATGCCGGGGTAAGACATACCGTTAATTAAGATTTGTAAAGGTGTAGATATTCAATGAGAGAGAAGGATCGCAGACCAATTTCACGGCTATCGGCGTTTACTGTTGTTCTGTTAATTATCTCCCTCATTGCAAATATTCACTTATGGGTTTCCCGCCCGAAAGCCTCAGCTCATGCCGACCTGTTGGCCGAAGGGTATGCGAAAATATTATCGGGCTATATGAACGGGTTAAAAGAACAACTCGACTCGGCTAAAGGGAAGGATTGGGCTGACGCCAACCAGTTATGGTCTATCTCTTCGGTTATCCAAGTCACAGAAGTCAGAGCATTATCTATCTTAGACCTGAATCCATTGTTAGATCGAAAGATCGGAAATGAAATTAGCAAGTCGCACCTGCCGGATCTATGGCCGGATTTGCGTCAGACTTCCTTAGACTTTAATAACGCTGCGGCCAACCGGGTTAAGGGTTTACCTGTGGATACCCGGAAATTAGAGAATTTCAGAGTGAAGGTTAAACGGGCCAAATTTCCGAATCAAGACACGTTTACCTGGCAAGAGTTCCGTCTGGCCATCGACCGTTACTTTGGAGAATAACATATGCTGGATAATGATTGCCATAGGCCTTCCTTTCTTCGAGTACCACTTTACTGGTTTTATAGATCTAAAAAGCGCGGATCGTGCGAAAAGCGGGCTGATCCCCTAAGATTGGACAATTAGACTTTCGATCTAATGGACAATTAGACTTTCGATCTAACGTAAGCGTCAAATACAACCCACCTTGGCATAATACCCAAGTTTAAGGGATAATCTTCCTCAGAAAATTAGCTCGATGAGGAGGATTTTTTCTTATGACCAAAGCCGAACGGGAAGCGCTATGGGAAACCCGAATAGCCGAATACAGGATGAGTGGGCAAAGCGTCAGAGAATGGTGCGCCGCCCATGAAGGCATCAGCCCCAGACAGTTATGGTACTGGCTGCGAAAGTTTAAAGACCGGAACGGAGTTACCCCAGGAAAATCAAACCGGTGGCTGCCGGTGGAAATAAGCAACCAGTCATTTATAGAAGAGGACCATACTTTACTGGTCAAAATAGGACCGGCCAACATCGAGGTAAAACCCGGCTTTGATCCAGCCTTGCTTTCTCAGGTAGTTAAGGTGCTGGTAGCGTTATGCTAAATGAATTTAGTATCAACCGGGTTTACCTCGCCTGCGGTGCCACCGATTTGCGCAAATCCATCGACGGGCTGGCCGTGCTGGTCAAGGAAGGGTTTGAGCTGGACCCCTTCTCTTCCTGCCTTTTCGTCTTCTGTAACCGGCAGCGGGACAAAATTAAAATTCTCCACTGGGACCACAATGGGTTTTGGCTCTATTACCGCCGGCTGGAGAAAGGTAAATTCCCCTGGCCGGAAAGAAGCACTTCTTCAACTATTGCCATTAGCCGCCGGGAACTGCGCTGGCTGCTCGACGGCCTATCCATAGAAGAACAGCCTAAAGCTCATCCCGAGGTAAAAGCACGCAATGTAATATAAATATAAATAAAGCAGCAGAAAGAAATATTTTCACTTTGTGGTTGATTCTAGAGGGATTCGACGGGTTTCGTCGAATCTTTTATTCATGAACACTATTGTGCTGAGTACGTCGTTAAGCATGTTAAGCTGGTTTCGTCGAATCTTTTATTCATGAACACTACTTCGCAATCTATCGCTGCCATGAATATAGAAGAGCTGCAAAGCCGCTGTCTACAGCTGGAAGAGCAGTGTAGATGGCTGGAACAACAGAATGCCGAGCTGACCGCTAAACTGAATTGGTTTATGGAACAGCTTCGCTTGAGCAAACGCCGGCAATTCGGTGTTTCCAGCGAACGGACCGCTTCTGGCTACCAGCAGCTTTCGCTTTTTAATGAAGCGTAAGTGGAAGCCCAGCCGGATTTGCCCGAACCGGCTGTCGAAACCATCACCTACCAGCGCCGCAAACAGCGTGGCCGCCGGGAGATGGTGCTCGATAACCTGCCGGTGGAAACGGTTGAGTACCGCCTGCCGGAAGAAGAGCGGGTCTGTTCTTGCTGCGGTGGTCCTTTACATGAAATGAGCACCGAAGTACGACAGGAACTGCAGATCATCCCGGCCCAGGTAAAAGTGGTCAAGCATGTACGTTACGTTTATTCCTGCCGCCATTGCGAGCGCAACGAGCTAACCACCCCCATTGTCACCGCTCCCATGCCGGCTCCTGTACTTCCCGGAAGTATGGTTTCCCCCTCGCTTATGGCTTACATCATGAACCAGAAATACGGGGAAGGTCTGCCGCTGTACCGCCAGGAGCAGCAGTTTGCCCACCTGGGGGTGGAGCTGTCCCGGCAGACGCTTGCCAACTGGGTGCTGCACGGCGCG
>DAISHP010000030.1:0-10458 GCA_036822475.1 Bacillota bacterium | reverse complement strand
ATTATCCTGGGCTGCGCCCACGCCGGCCTGGTCAACATTTGCGAACACGCCCGGGAAGTGACCGGCCAAAACCGCATCTACGGTATTATCGGCGGCACCCACCTGGGGCCGGTGACGGACGCCCAGCGGGACGCCACCGTCGCTTACCTGCAGCAGCTGGACCCGGCCTTCCTGGCCGCCAACCACTGCACCGGGCTGCCGGTGATGGCCCGGCTGGCCGCCCTTTTCGGCGCGCGTTTTCATTTCGCGCCGGCGGGGGCGAGCTTTAGCCTTCCCCTGAAAAACGAGACATAATGCGGATTTTTATTCAGTCAACCCGCCTGGTTTCAATCTGATTAATACTACAGCGTAAATTCATTCATGAACCCCGACAACTACCCGGACTCCAGAAGTATCAGCTTCTTTTTCCGGTGAGACCGGCAGGCGACAAAGTTATGCCTTAAATGGGGAAGGGAGAACCGGGCATTTGGTTTTTCTGCATCGGTGCCGGGCCAGATCTGGAAAGTTAAGGAGGGAGCAATTTTGGCTATAGTTGATTTGGGGAACAATATTTATCAAATTGATGTGTATGGAATGAATTTGCCCGGATACACTTCCGTTTATCTGGTCAAAGGTGAAAAAGGAGCGCTCATTGAAACAGGGGCAACGCCCGGGATTGAGCATATTTTTTCTGCTTTTCAGCAATTAAACATTGCTCCGGCAGACATTGGTTATGTGGTCGTGACCCACGTTCACCTCGATCATTCCGGGGGAGCGGGCGCTTTGGTCCGGGAGTTGCCGGAGGCAAAAGTTGTGGTTCATCCCCGCGGCGTCCGGCACCTGATTGAGCCCGCCCGGCTTTGTGCCGCCGTCCGGGTCCTCTATGGGGATGTTTATGACGAGTATTTTGGAGAGGTGGTTCCTGTTGCCGCGGAAAGGGTTTATTCACCGGCAGACGGCGAAAAGCTGGATCTGGGAGCGGGCAGGGTCCTTACTTTTTACCATACCCTGGGCCATGCCCGGCACCACATGGTAATTTCTGATTCGTTGTCCGGCGGGCTGTTTAGCGGTGATGCCCTGGGCATCAGGTATCACCTGGGGGATAAGTTTTTTGTTTTCCCCATCACGCCGCCACCGGAGTTTGACCTGGAGGGATGCCTGGATGCCTGCCGGCTGGTCCGGCAGCTTTCGCCCGAACAAATTTATTTCACCCACTTTGGTAGGGAAACGAATGTTTCGGAAGCCATCTCTGCGTACGAGAGGCTGGTTAAACGGGAAGTGGATATCGCCCGGGAGGTTATTTCCGGCGGTGGCACCCTCGACCTTCTCCATGAAAAGTTGGGGGAGTTAATGTTCAGCGAAATGTTCCGACACGGTTTAAAAGAGCCGAAAGCAATGACTGAAAAACGGGTATCCGAGTCGCTGTCCTTAAACGCAAAAGGGTTGCTTGCGTACCTGGGAAAAAAGTCGCAAAACAACGCCGGGGTAAATGTTTCATGACACAGATAAAAAATCTGGCTTTTATCTCTCCCTTTGCGAAATTGGTTCGGGAACTGGGCGGAGAAAATAAAATTCGCTGAAAAAGGAGATAACAGTTATGGGTGTGGAGAAGAATTTTGCCTTTATTTCTCCTTTTGATAATTTTAGTAAACTGGTTAAGGAAGTCTGTGCGGAAATCGGGGAAGAAGTTACGGTAGTAGAAGCTTACGGAGACGAAGCGGTCCAGGTTGCTTTGCATCTCCAGGAGGAAGGGTATAAAGCTTTACTGGCCAGAAAGTATACGGTATCGTGCATCGAAGGAAGGGTCCTGATTCCGGTAATCGTAGTTGAACTCGCCGCGTTTGATCTGTTGCAAAATATGTACCGGGTGAGCTTGAACAACAATAAAAAGATAGGTTACATAAGCTTTTGGGAGGAAACGCGGCAATATGATTTTCCTTCTTTTGAAAAAATCCTGGGGGTAGAAATCCTTCCTTTGCCTTATTCCTGTGAAGATGATGTTTGGGCGCAAGTGCGGCGGGCAATGGAAAAAAACGTTGACATTGTTCTGACTACAGGGATCTGTATTGCCGGTATCTGTAAAAGTTTTGGCTTGCCCGCGGAAGTTATTTACCCCAGCAAAAATTCAATTATCCAGGGGGTGCAGCGGGCAAAGGAAATTTTAGCCGCCCGTCAGCGCGACATCGAGCACAGCCAGCAATTGTGGAAGGTGGTTAATGCAGCTTACGACGGTGTCCTGGTGGTCAACGGCGGCGACCAGGTGACCATAATTAACCCCCAGGCTGAACAGATGCTGGATATATCTGCTCAGGAAATCATCGGAAAACCCCTCAGTCAAGTAAAGCCCTTCCTTGACTTCCAGGTACCGCCAGAAGGACGTAACGAAGTAATCCAGCTGCGGGATCGCCATCTGGTGGTAAGGAAGGTCCCGGTAAAAGTAGGGAAGGATTTCTGGGGAGCGGTGATTACGCTCAAAGATGTAAGTGAAGTACAAAAGCTTGAGCAGCAGATCAGAAAAGAGATCTGGGAAAAAGGTTTGCGGGCGAGATTTACCTTTCAGGATATTATTGGTCAGGGCAAAACGCTCCAGACCACGATAAACCAGGCCAGACGGTACGCCCAGAGCGATTCGACAATTCTGATTATGGGCGAATCGGGGACGGGTAAGGAGCTTCTTGCCCAAAGTATCCATAACGCCAGTTCCAGAAAGAATGGGCCGTTTGTGGCCGTTAATTGTGCCGCTTTTCCGGAAACACTCCTGGATAGCGAGCTTTTTGGTTACGATCGGGGGGCCTTTACCGGGGCAGAGAAAAAAGGTAAACCCGGCCTTTTTGAGCTGGCGCACAGGGGGACAATCTTTTTGGATGAAATTTCCGATCTCCCCTTTTCATTACAGGCCAAACTGCTCCGGGTACTGCAAGAAAAGGAAGTACGCCGGGTTAGCGGCGATAAAATTATTCCTGTGGATGTTCGGGTGCTGGCGGCAACCAACAAAGATTTAACCCGGGAAATGAAGAAAGGAAATTTTCGAGAAGATTTATACTATCGGCTTAACGTTTTAACTTTAACATTACCTTCTTTACGGGAAAGAAAAGAAGATCTTGGGGAACTGGCCAATCATTTCCTGCGCAAGCATTCCCGGCAGCAGCGGAAAAAGATCCCTCCTTTTGACGAGAGCGTGATTAACCAGCTCAGGCTGTATCACTGGCCCGGGAATATAAGGGAATTAGAAAATTTTGTAGTGCGGTATGTTTTGTTGTACGAGGAAAAAGGGAACCCCAAAAATCTGGTCAGGGAACTTTTAACCGAGGCTTTTTCTGCGGAGGTCTTTTCCGACAACGAAGAGCGTTTGCTTGCCGATCCCGACGTGCTTATGGTGAAGTTAGGGACGATGGAAGAAATTGAATTGCAAATTTTACTCCAGCTGATCCAGAGGTATAAAGATAAAAATAAGGTAGCACGCCTGTTAGGGATTAGCCGGACAACATTATGGAAAAAGTTAAAAGATACGGCAGTGAATGTTAGTTCGTTCTAAGGGGTAGGTTTGGCCTTGAGCTTACGACAGATAAAGGTAATTGGGGTAAGATAATAAAAATTGCTAATAGTCCCGAAGCATAGAAACCGGGGCTTATTTTTCATATTTTTCCTCAAATTATACCATGTTAATAAAATGAACGTAGATGTTCATTTTTCTAGATCAAAATCCGTCCGGAAAAAGTTTCAGGGGAAAAGGATGCGTTCAAATTAGAGTCCTCGTGAGGATTTCTTTTGTTTTTTAGGGGGGTGGCACAAAAATTGCAAGTGACTTTGAAATAAACCAGAAGTTAGGAGGATGGCCCGGTGCGTTTTCGTGAGAAGGTGGCTATTGTCACCGGCTCCGGGAGGGGAATAGGCAAGGTGATTGCGCAAAAATTTTCCCGGGAAGGGGCTAAGGTGACCATTTGCGATATTTCCGCAGAAACCGCCCGCACAACTTGCGAAGAAATAATCAGCCAGGGCGGGAAGGCAATTTATGTGGTGGCGGATGTAGCGAAACCAGCGGATGCCCAAAGGATTGTGGAACAGACAGTGGCGGCTTTTGGCACGGTCCACATCCTGGTGAACAACGCCGGTACCCTCAAAGATACCCTGCTCAAAAACATGACCGAGGAAGACTGGGATAAGGTGGTGGATACCTGTCTGAAGGGGGCTTTTCTTTGTTCCAAGTATGCTGCGGAATATATGGTTAACCAGAACTACGGGAAAATCGTCAACATTTCCTCCCGGGCCTACCTGGGGAATCCGGGACAGGCCAATTATTCGTCAGCCAAAGCAGGGATTATTGGCCTGACCAGGGCTTTGGCCAGGGAGCTGGGGAGGTACTTTGTGAACGTCAACGCGGTAGCTCCGGGTTTGATTGAAACGGAGATGCTGAAGACCCATCCGAAATACGAAATGATTAAAGAGCGGGCCAGGAAAGAAACGCCTATTCCCCGGATCGGCTACCCGGAGGATGTGGCCAACGTGGTGGCGTTTCTGGCCTCTGACGACGCCGCCTATATTACGGGCGACGTCCTGCACGTTTCCGGCGGTAGATTTGGTTAAAAAGGAGCGGGGGGAAATGAAAATTCCTTTTTTGACCCGTTGACCCATTACCAGTGCTGCCCGACCAGTGACGGAGCGGCAGCGGCAATTTTATGCGCGCGGGACGCGCTCAGCAAGTACAATATTCAGCAAAAGCCGGTGACCATTGCGGCCATTGCCCAGCAGTCCGGTACCTATCCCGACTCTTCAGGAGAGCTGACCATCGACGAGGGAACCGTGCGGGCGGCTCAAGAAACCTACCGGATGGCCGGGATCGGTCCGGAGGACATTGATGTGGCGGAGGTTCACGACTGCTTTTCCATTGCCGAGGTAATTCACTACGAAGACCTGGGCTGGCGCCCGAAAGGGGAAGGGGGCCGGCTAGTCCAGGAAGGTTACTTCAACCTTACCGGCAAGGTGGCCGTTAACCCGAGCGGTGGGCTTCTTTCCAAAGCCCACTCGCTGGGGGCCACCGGAGTCGGGCAAATGTGTGAAATCGTCTGGCACCTGCGCGGGCAGGCCGGGCCGAGACAGCGCAGCGGGGCCAAAGCAGGCCTGACCCATAACGCCGGGGGCTTTAAAGAAGCGGACGCAGCGGCGATAACTGTAAGCATTTTGAAGATTTAGTTGCGTTTTAGGGTCGTTTTAAGGGAGTTGCTCATCTTGTAATTATCCAGGGAGGGACGGTATGCGTAAGGAACCGGTTAAATATTATTTTGAGGATTTTGAGGTGGGGGATACCTTCACTTCCCCCGCCCGCACGGTAACGGAAGCCGACATCGTCAATTTTGCCGGCCTGTCGGCAGATTACAACGCCCTGCACGTGGATGCCGAATACGCAAAAAAATCGCTTTTTGGCGAACGCATCGCCCACGGCCTGCTGGGCCTGGTCATTGCCTCCGGCCTGTTTACCAGAACAGAACTGTCCCTGGGCATGCAGGAGACCGGGCTGGCTCTTTTGGGGATTAACTCCTGGAAGTTTCTCAAGCCGATTAAAATCGGGGATACGGTTCACCTGGAAGTAGAGGTGGCCGGCAAAAAAGAGACCAGCCACCCCGAACGGGGGGTAATTACGTTTAAGAGAAAATTGATCAACCAGCGCGAAGAAATCGTTCAAGAAGGCGAAATGCCCATGCTCGTGCGCAGGAAAAGTTAGGTAACCGTTTACAGATCAAAACAAACAGGTAAAAAATTTCAAGTGAAAATAAAGAGGGAGATAAACAGTTATGGATCTAGAGTTTACCGAAGAGCAAAAATTAATGAAAAATAACGTCCGCCGGTTTTTTGAAAAAGAGATCGAACCGTTGGTTGATGAATACGAAAAGAACAAAAGACCGATCCCGAAAGAAATCGTCAAAAAGCTTGTTCCGTTTGGTTATAATTTAGGAGGGCTCTTACCGGAAGAGGCCGGGGGGCCAACGACATCGCCAGTACGGCGCAGGAGGTGGTGGCGGTAGGTACACAGGGCAGGAACAGGCTGGTGGCGGCAGTTCCCTACGTCACCTCGCCGGGGAAGCAGATAGGACGTTGGTCACCAACCTGGGAGTTTATGAGAAATTACAGCCGGAGGGCGAATTTGTGCTGACGGGATATTATGGAAGCCCAGACACCAGTTCGAGAGAAGCGGCTGTAAAGCAGATCAGAGAATGCTGCGGCTGGGAACTGCAGGTGGCCGAAAACCTGGTAGTTCTTCCGGAGCCGGACCCGCAGGACATTGAACTTTTGCGACTGTGGGATCCCGAGGGTTATTTCCTGGCTACCTGAAAACAATTGTCTTAACAAATTATAGAAAGGTTGGGGAAAACAGGTGAAGGAAAAGGCAGAACAACTGCTCAAAGACGCCCGGGCGGCGTTGGCGGCCGGATATTTCGACCAGGGTTACGCCCTGTTCAAACAAGCCATTGACCTGTACGACCAGGCGGCCGACCAGGTGGCGGCCGAGCGCTGCAAAGGGGAACTCAATGATGCCCGGCAGAAGCACCTGGCCTGCGCGCCGCTTCCCGCGGTGGACTACCACGCCCATCCCATCTTCCAGAGCGCCCTAAAACAGGACCCGCCCCTTTACATGGCGGCAAAGCATTTCAGGGTTAAGCCTGATTCTTTTCCTGCCGACCTGGAGGGCATGATCCGCCATATGGACGAGGCTAACGTTGAAAAAGCAGTGATCGTGTCCCTGGATACTTCAGCCAGCGACCACTGGGCCTTCAAGGGGAAAAAACTGACCAACGACCAGGTGGCCGACTTTGTCCGGCAGTACCCGGACAGGTTCATCGGGTACGGGTCGGTGGATCCCCGGCGGGAGGATGCGGTGGAGGAAACGGAAAGGTGTATTAAAGAACTGGGGTTGCGGGGCATGAAATTCCACCCGGCCGCCGTTGGGCTTTACCCCAATGACGAAAAGTACTTTTACCCGCTCTACGAAAAATGCGTGGAACTGGGAGTACCGGTACAGTCCCACTGCGGGACCACTGGCCTGTATTTCACCAAGATCAAGTACACCATGCCGATCTACTACGACGATGTGGCAGTGGACTTCCCTACCCTGAAGCTGGTGCTGTTGCATTACGGCATCGGCGGCTGGCATGAACAGGCCATGGCGGTGGCCTTCAGGCACCCCAACGTCTACCTGGATATTTCGGGAGCGTCGCCGCGGGTTATCCCAAAGGAATTGCTTCTGGCGGCCAATACGCCCTTCTATCAGGACAAGATCCTTTTCGGTACCGATTACCCATTCGTCGGGATGGCCCGGTGGTTTGCCACCTACAACAAAGTAGCCAGGGACGTTTTCACGGAGGAGACCAAAATCAAGGTGTTTCGGGAGAACGCTCTTAAGCTGCACGAGCGTCCGCCTGTTTCTCCCCTGGATATGCTTCGCCGGGACGGGTTTCCGGTGCCGGAAGAAGCATTGAGGTAGGACAGGCGAAAAAATAGAGGCCATAACTATACCGCCAACGGGTCCGCCTGGCTGATGCCGTTCAGAGAGGACGTGCATAGGAAATTCCCCCATGCCGGGCTGAGAGAGCTTTATTCATCTACAGAGGCCTTATTTGCCTGGGCCGGCCACGATGATGTGCTGAACTGCGAAAGGACCTCCGGTTATCCGGCGCAAGGAAACGAGGTGAAAATCCTGGGTCCTGATGGAAGCGAACCCCCTCCGGGGAAGTGGGGTCTCATTGCCATCAAGGGCATCAGCGTCCGAAAAAAGATCTTTTTGCAAAAAATAGTCCTCCCGGTAAATTTTCAATGCGGAAATTTTTTAAGCATTGCCTGGCACAAATCTTGCGTATTACCATATAAACGAAGGTTTAATTTTCTACCACAAGGAGGAAAGCGCGTGGGCGGCAAAGTTTTTACCATTAATGCTCCTTTATCCGGGACTTTTTACCGGAGGCCTTCTCCAGAGGAGCCCCCTTACGTTGAGGAAGGGGATAAAATCAAGCCGGGGACGGTGGTCTGTATTGTGGAGTCCATGAAAGTTTTTAACGAAGTAAGGACCGAAAGAGGCGGGGTTATCCGCAAAATACTGATTGAAGACGAGGACCCGGTAATGATTAACCAGCCGATGTTTGAAGTGGAAGCAACCTGAAAGGAAGAAGTTTATGTTCAAAAAAGTTCTTATCGCAAACAGAGGAGAAATTGCCTTAAGGGTGATCCGGACCTGCCGGGAAATGGGAATTAAGACCGTGGCGGTGTACTCGGACGCCGATAAAGAATCCCTGCACGTTAAATTTGCCGATGAAGCGGTGAATATCGGCCCCCCTTTAAGCCGGAAAAGTTACCTGAACATAGAAAATATAGTGGAAGCTGCCCGGAAGACCGGGGCAGAAGCAATTCATCCCGGCTACGGCTTTTTGGCCGAAAACGCTTCTTTTGCCCAGGCTTGCGAAGAAAACGGCATAAAATTTATTGGCCCTTCAGCCCAGACCCACCGGCTTACGGGGGAAAAGATTGCTTCCCGGAAGATTGCTGCCCAGGCCGGCATCCCTGTTTCTGCGGGAAGCGAGGGGGCGCTTGCTTCTGTGGAGGAAGCAGTCCAGATTGCCCGAGAAATAGGTTACCCCGTTATCCTCAAGGCCTCCGGGGGCGGGGGGGGAAGGGGGATGAAGGTGGCCAACAACGAAGAAAAGCTCCGGGAACTGTTTGCCATTGCCAGAGGGGAAGCGATAGCTGCCTTTAAAAACCCGGATATCTACATAGAAAAGTATGTTGTCGAGCCCCGGCACATTGAATTTCAAATCCTCGCTGACGCTTACGGGAACTTCGTCCATTTAGGGGAAAGGGAGTGCAGCATCCAGAAGAGATACCAGAAGCTCATTGAGGAATCCCCCTCCCCCTTTGTTGACCCGGAATTAAGGGAAAAAATGGGTGAAGCGGCAATTAGAGTAATGCGTTTGGTGGGCTACGTAAACGCCGGAACTGTCGAATTTTTGGTGGACGCAAACAAAAACTTCTACTTTAACGAAATAAATTCCCGTCTGCAGGTGGAGCATCCGGTGACGGAAATGGTTACCGGAATCGATATCGTCCGGCAGCAACTGGTCATTGCGGCCGGGAGGAAGCTGGAAGTCAGCCAGGAAGAGGTAGGGCAAAACGGCTGGTCCATTGAGTGCCGGGTTAACGCCGAAGACCCGGAAAATAATTTTTTGCCCGCCCCGGGTAAAATCCAAAACCTGATCCTTCCCGGAGGGGTCGGGGTACGGGTGGATACCCACTTATATCCAGGATACGAAATTCCCCCGTTTTATGATTCTTTAATCGCCAAGTTAATTGTTTGGGGAGAAAACCGGGAAAGGGCGATCAGGCGGATGAAAAGAGCGCTTCAAGAATTTACCATCGAAGGTTTAAAGACGACCATTCCTTTTCACTTACAGGTAATGGCAGAAGAAGATTTCGGAAAAGGAAAGATCAACACGCATTTCCTCAAGAAGTACGAAAAGGAGGAAGAAGACTGATGGAAGACCAGGAAAAAAGATATTCTGTGGATACCACCAAAGAAATTATCGAGGAAAAGAAAAAAGCAGCCAGGGGAACGGGGATTACCTTCCGGCCTTACGTGGAGGACCTCCGGACGCGCCTGGCGAAAGTGGAAGAAAAAAGAGCAAGGATTAAAGGATACAGGCATGAGCGGCTCTACCAGCGCCTGCGCTCCATGGGGAAGTGGACGGCCAGGGAGAGGCTGAATGCCCTTTTTGACCCGAGAACTTTTCGCGAGATGAGTATTTTTGCCGAAAGCCAGGTTAAGGAAATGGGCATGGAAAAGTATGAGACCCCTGCTGACGGCGTGATCTGCGGGTTTGGCAAGGTAAACGGCCGGCTCGTCTGCGCCTACGCCACAGATTACATGGTCCTGGCCGGAGCTTCTGGTGAAGGGCACTCCTGGAAGATCCGGAACATTACCCGGCTGGCCGGGGAAATGCGGGTACCGATGGTGGCCTTTATTGATTCGGCAGGAGGCCGGCTGACCGAGGCCGCGCAGTGTTTGAGGCCGTTTTGTGAAACCTTCTGGCTGCAGAGCCTCTACTCGGGGGTTATTCCCCAGATCTCCGTCGTTTGCGGCGGGTGCGCGGCCGGCCAGGCCTACAGTCCGTTGCTGACCGATTTCGTCATCATGACCAGAAATGCCGCTAACATGTGGCTGGGCGGGCCCCGGGCCACGGCTGCTGTGACCACCGCCGAGGACATTTCGGAGATTGGCGGGGCGGATTACCACATGCGGTACAGCGGCTCCTGCCACTTTGCCGTTGACGACGATAAAGAAGCGGTGGAGATGGTAAAAAAGCTTTTAAGCTACCTGCCTTCCCATAACGAGGAAAGACCCCCGGCAGTGGAGCCCACCGACGACCCCCACCGCCGGGAAGAAAAATTGCTGGATATCCTGCCGAAAGACCCCCGGCGCTCCTACGACATGCACGATAT
>DAISHP010000029.1:0-10523 GCA_036822475.1 Bacillota bacterium | reverse complement strand
CGGGAATTGACCGTGTAGGTCTGCGAGTTGCCGATGATAACGGTGGTCAGCATATCCAGGTCGTGCTCCAGCACTCTCTTCAGGCTGGTCAAAAGCACCTCTTCGTGTTCCCGGTCCGCGTTTTTCACGATCCCCACGGGCGTGCCCTCCTCCCTGTGTTTCAAAAAAATTTGCACGGCCCGCTCGATTTGAACCTGCCTTTTTGTACTTTTCGGGTTGTAGAGGACGGTGACAAAGTCGGCGGCTGCGGCGGCGTGAAGACGCTTTTCAATGACGGCCCACGGAGTAAGCAGGTCGCTTAAGCTGATTACCGCGAAATCGTGGTTTAAAGGCGCGCCCAGCGCTGCGGCGGCGGAAGTGGCGGCGGTGACCCCAGGAATAATTTCCACCGGGAGTTCCCTTTCCCTTAATACCTCCAGAATCGGTCCGGCCATGCCGTAAACTCCCGGGTCGCCGCTGGAAATCACCGCCACCCGCCGGCCAGCCAGGGCCAGTTCCACGGCCAGACGGCAGCGCTCCACTTCTTTTCTCATCGGGGAGCGGTGGACTTCCTTGTCCGCCAGCAAGTCCCCCAGCAGGTCCAGATAAGTGGCGTACCCCACCACTGCCTCCGCCTCCCGAATGGCCCGCCGGGCACGCGGAGTAATCTGGTCCCTCCCTCCCGGGCCGATCCCCACTACCGACAATTTTCCTGGGCAACGGCTACCGTCACCTGGTTGTACGCCGTTTTGGGCACGACCATCCGGGCCGGTTTTTCCGCCGCCAGCCAGGCCGCCGGTTCGCATACCGCACCAACTCCAATCGCTTTTTTTACCTGCGCCGATTCGCGAAACAATCCCGATTTCAGGCAGGCCTCCACTTCCGCCGGGGAGAAAAAACTGATTTCCACGCCCAGTTTCCGGGCCGCTTCCAGCAGGCCCGCTTCGTTTTGCTTGCGGCTCACGCTGGCCAGCCCCCGCACGCTGGCCGGGGCCAGGCGCGCACCGGCCAGGGCGAAATGAACCGCTTCGAGAATCTGCTCCGGCCGCGCCCCCTTCTTGCACCCCACGCCCACCACCAGATTTTTCGGCCGCAAAAAAACATGCGGCAAATCCCCCAAAGAAAAAACATCAATCGTTTTATTGGTAATGAAGACCGCGGCCGTCGGCCTCTCGCCCGGCTTTCCGGAAAAGGATAAACCATCCGCGCGCACCGCCCGGAGTTTTCTTTCCCCGGGAACGGGGAAAAACGCCGGCGCAAGCTCGAGCGGGAACAAAGCCGCGTTTTGAATGGCTTTTAGAGCAGGGTGGTTTATATTTAAATCCGTAAATACGGCCACCTTTTCACCGTTGGCCGAAGCGGCGTTAATTCTTTTCACGCCGGCAAAAGGTTCGGGAGTAAGCCCCATTTTCTTGGCCAGCAGGTCCACGGCCAGGGTCCGGTTCACATCCGTGGCCGTGGTAATCACCGCCTGCGCACCGCTTAGGGCCGCCGCCCTTTCGGCCAGCTCGTTAGCCCCGCCCAGGTGGCCGGACAGCAGACTGACCGCAAAGCGCCCCTTTTCGTCCATTACCACTACCGCCGGGTCACTCCTTTTATCCTGGAGCAAAGGGGCGATGATCCTCACCGCCGCGCCGGCGGCCATGATCAGAATAAAGCCCTGGAACTCGGGAAAAAGAGCGCGCACCAGCGCACGCAAGGGGCCCTCGAAAAAGTGCACTCCGCCGGCGCGCGGATAGTCGGCAGCGCTCAAAACCTGGCAATTAACGGGCAAATTTGCCGCGGTCTCGGAAAAAAACTTTTGCGGGAGAAACAAATTCACCTGCTCCCACTCCCGGCTGCCCGCAGTGCAAAACCGCTCCCAAAGATAAAGCCCCAGCCGGCTTCCCCCCCTGGTCAGGGCGACAACGGCCAGCTTCATTCCTTCTTCACCCGGCAGGCGTGGGAAAATTCCCCGGCGTAGAGCCGCGAGCGCCTGCCGGAAGCGTCCAGAAAGTTCCCCACCAGAATCAGGGCCGTCTTTTCCATCTTCGCCTCTTTCACCAGGCGGGCGATATTTTCCAGATTGCCGCGCACCACCCGCCCGTCCGGCCAGCTTGCCTTCTCCACCACCGCCACCGGCGTCTGGGGAGGGTATCCTTGTTTGAGTTCCGCGACCGCTTCCTCAATCAGGTGGACGCTTAAAAAAATGCCCATGCTGGCCCGGTGGCGGGCTAAAGAAGAAAGCTTCTCCTTTTCCGGCACGCCCGTGCGCCCCGGCAAACGGGTGAGAATCACCGTTTGGGAGACCTCCGGCACCGTATATTCTCTTTTCAAACAGGCTGCCGCGGCCAGAAAGGAGCTGACGCCCGGAATTACTTCGTACGCGATGCCCCGTCTGGCAAGCGCTTCCATTTGCTCGCCGACCGCTCCGTAAAGGCTGGGGTCCCCGCTGTGCAGGCGGGCGACGGTTTTGCCCCCGGCAACCGCCTTTTCCATGATCGCGACAATTTCCTCCAGAGTAAGGGAGGCGCTGTCGTAGATCCGGGCCGACTCTTTGGCGTGGCGCAAAACTTCCCGGTTCACCAGCGAACCGGCGTAAATCACCACGTCGGCCTCCCCGAGCACTCTGGCCCCCTTTAAGGTGAGCAGTTCCGGATCGCCCGGCCCGGCCCCGATAAAATAAACTTTAGCCACCCTTTAGCCACCTTCTTTACTTAGCCACCTTCTTTACAATGATCAGTGACAGGTAATCTTTGTGCCTTTCCTCCACTTTGTCCAGGTCAGTTTTGACGACGCTTCCCGGAAGGCCGCAGCGGCCGGCAAAGACGGCCTGCCCTTTTAAGCCGAGCTCTTCTAAAACGGTCGCTACCTCCGCAAATTTTCCGGCCACTTTCATGAAAACCACATTTTCAAAGTGCCGGCAGACAAAGCGCACGGTATCCAAATCTTCGGTCACCGGGACGACGGCCAGTTTTTCCTCCCCTTCCGCCAGCGGAATGCCGGCTAAAGCTGCACAGGCGCAAAAGGAAGGGACGCCGGGAACCGTTTCCACCGCCCAGGGGCCGGCCTGTTTGATTTTTTTCAGGAGGTAAGTATAGGTGCTGTAAAGGGTGGGATCGCCCAGGGTGACAAAAGCTACCTTTTTGCCCTCCCGGAGAAGCCCGACGATCTGCTCCGCCGCCTTTTCCCAGGACAGCTCCAGCTTTGCCCTCTCCCTGGTCATGGGAAATGAAAGCTCCAAAACCTCCTTTTTTTGGCCGATGGCCTCACCAACAATGGAAAGGGCCACCCCATCCCTGTCCGTGCCGGATTTCGGCGCGCAGATGACGTCCGCCTCCCGTAAAACCCGGTAGCCCTTTAAAGTGAGCAGCTCCGGGTCGCCGGGGCCCACGCCCACGCCGTAAAAGACGCCTTTCATAAAGATCAAATCTCCATCCCCGAAAAATAGTTTTGCCTCCGCTTTGATTATGCCCGCGGGCAACCCGCCAGGCAAATCTGTTCAACTTTCCCCGTCTTTCCGTAAGCGGTCATGCTGTCCGCCGGGCGCGGGCGCTTGCCGACGATCAGAAACACCGGGTTCATCCCCTTCCACACCCTCGCCCGTCCCGCCTGCGCGGTTTTGGCGACGGTTAAAGAAAGGGTTTCCAGCTCGCTAAAACCCAGCTCCGCCAGGGTTTCCACGGAAACGGCCAGCGTCTCCACGGTCACGGCGTTGACCACCAGGCGGCCGCCTTCCTTTAATTTTTCCGCGGCCGCGCTCAAGATCTCTTTTAAGCGCCCGCCGCTGCCGCCGACAAAGATGCGGTCGGCCAAAGGCAGCCCCGCCAGGGCCGCGGGGGCTTCCCCGGAAACGACCCGCAGGTTGTTGACCCCGAACCGCCTGGCGTTGCCGGCGATGAGCTCCGCCGCCCGCCCGTTCTTTTCCACGGCGTAGACCATCCCTTCCCCCGCCAGAAGGGCGGCCTCCACGGCGATAGAGCCAGTCCCGGACCCGATGTCGTAAACGACGCTGTCCCTCTTTAAGCGGATCTTGCACAGCGTCAGGCAGCGCACTTCTTCCCTGGTCATCGGCACACCGTTTTTGGCAAACCAGTCATCGGGAATGCCGGGCGTGACGTACCCCCATTTTTTACCCATCAGCGATCAACACCACGCAATTTTTAAATTCCTCCCGGCTTACTGCCATTTCTTCCAGGCCGGCAGCAACTACCCTTTCTTCCGGGTAGGACAGGTTCTCGCCGACCACCATTTTTTTCCCGCGGACGCCATGTTGAACGAGATAAGCCGCTATTTTCGGCGGTGGGAAAGAACCGTCCGTCAAAAGGGCTACTTTCGTTCCTTCCCGCACCGCCGGCAGGACCCTTTCCGCCATCACCTGCGCAGGCTTTTCTCTGCCGTGCAAACTGAAAATCACCGCGTCCTGCCAGGTCATTTTGGCCCGGGCAAAGGCCAGCTGCACGGAACTCAAGCCGGGAATTACCTCCAGTTCTTCCGGGCGGAAATGTTTTAACAGCAAGTCCAGCAGGCTGTACAGCCCCGGATCGCCGCTTACCAGCACGGCGATCTTTTTTTCCCTGTTTTCCTTAAGGAAAGCAACCACCCGGTGCAGATCGGCATCAATCTTGATTTCTTTTTTTTGCCAGCGGTGGCAAAGCTGAAGCGCCCTTCTTCCGCCCACCAGTATTTCGACGTCCTGCAGCGCCTTTTGCGCCGCGGGCAAAAGATAATCCTCCCCGCCCGGGCCGACGCCGATCACTTTGATCCTTTCCATTTCCATCCCAACGATTCCCCGATTCTCCTGGCCCTTTCATCCAGGCCCAGGATTTCCCCTGCGGAAGAGGCGAGCGCTGTGCCCACCACCAGGCGCCCCCGCACGTGCGCCATGGCGCGCCTGCTGGCCTCACCGGCGATCCGGTCAAAAAGAAAATCCAGCCGGTGTTTTTTAATTACTTGCACCGCCTCTTCGGAAGTGGCGCAGTTCCAGATCTGAACAATTACCCCGCGTTCCGCTCCCGCCAGGGCGGCGTGGGTGATCAGCGTCTCCCGCCTGGCGTCGGCCACCCGGTTGTGAGTGTGAAAAACGCCGGCCGCCACTTTGATCAGTTTCCCCTGGTGGCCGAACAGCATGACTCTTTGCACGCCCAGCCGCACGCACTCCTCCAGCATAAAGCCGACGAAATTACCCATCTGGACCACCGCCTCCGCCGGCAGGGCATACTTTTCTGCAGCCCACCCGGCCGAGCGCCGGCCGGGCGTCAAAACCACGTCCCGGCAGCCCAGGGCCAGGGCCTGGGCGATCTGGGGAACGAGCGAAGCCTTAAAAGCCTCTTCGGACATCGGCTCGACAATGCCGGTGGTACCCAGAATGGATATGCCGCCCACGATCCCCAGCCGCGGGTTTAAGGTTTTTGCCGCTACCGCTTCACCGCCCGGTACCCAGACGGTTATTTCCACCCCGCAGCCGGCGGGGAGGACCTTCTCCACCTCGGCCGTGATGATTTGCCGGGGAACGGGGTTAATGGCCGGCTCCCCCGGCGCGACGGCCAGCCCCGGCCTAGTCACCACGCCCACGCCCGGACCGCCTTTGATCCGCACCCCCGCGCCTGCTCTTTTTGCTGTGGCGTAAATGGCCAGCCCGTTGGTTACGTCCGGATCGTCTCCGGCGTCCTTGATCACGCAGCAGCAGGCGCTATCCCCCTCCGTTTCCCGTTCGCGAATCTCTAAATGCAGGGGGAAACCGGCGGGGGTAAAAACCGTCATCACTTCCGGACAGCTCTTTTGAAAAAGCAGCATGGTGGCCCCTTTCGCCGCCGCCGCCGCGCACATCCCGGTTGTGTAGCCCCGGCGCAGCTTTTTGCCATTGATGATCACCGGTGCAAGCAGGGGATTACATGCTTCCTGCAGCGGAGCTTGCCCTCCGCTGCAGGCAGATCCTTGCTCCATTAATACTTCCTTTCCTTTTCCTTTCTTGTTTTTACTTTTTCTTCCTTCCATTTCCTGGATTTGGTTTTTTTATTACTTCTCAACGTTTTACTTCCCAACGTTAACCTTTCGCTAACCTTTGGCCAGCGATCTTTTATACCGCCGGCAGCTTTCCACAAAGTTCTTCGCCAGGGCCGGGCGGGCGGCAAAGTGCAGGTGCAGGTAGGAAGCCAGCAGGCTGCCCCGGACAACCCCTTCCTGCTCATGACCGCTCCGGACGCCCCTTCCCCCCGATAACCGGTAGGCGTAACGCACACCCGCCGGAACGTCCTCCAGCACCGACCAGCGAAACTGGTGGCCCCGGAGAACCTCTCCTTTCTTCGCCAGGATATTGTCCGCCAGCACTTCCGCCGTCACGTACCCTAAAGCCGCCAGCTTTTGCTGCATGCGGGTTCGGCCCGGAACAAGGCCGGCCAGCGGATAATGGTTGCCGGCAAAATCGGTAACCCCCCCGGACAGGTACATCAGTCCGCCGCACTCGGCGTAAATGGGCATTCCCCGGCGAAAGGCGGCCGTAACGCTCGCGAGCATCGTCCGGTTTCCCGCCAGCGGGTCCAAAAACATTTCCGGAAAGCCGCCGCCGATGTACAGGCCGTGGGCGTCTTCGGGAAGGGCATGGTCGGCCAGCGGGCTGAAAGGGAGCAGTTCCGCTCCGTGTGCGCTCAAAAGATCGAGAGCGTCCTGGTAATAAAAGTTGAAAGCCCGGTCCCTTGCTACCGCAATACAAACATCCCTTTTTTGCTCCCCGGGAAAAATTGACCCTGCTGGATTTTCCAGGGGAGGCGCGGACCTGGCTACCTCCAGCACTCCCTCCAGGTCCACCGTGCGGGCAAGCGCTTCCGCCAGCCTGTCCAGAAAAGGCACCAACTCACCCTTTTCGACGGCAGGAACCAGTCCCAGGTGGCGCTCGGGCATCTGAAAAACGGCGCTTTTTTCCAGATACCCCAACGCCCTTACGCCAACCGTTCCTTCGACGGCTTCCCTAAGCAGCCGGTAGTGGTTTTCGCCGCCGACCCGGTTAAAAACAACGCCGCCAAAAGTAAGTTGGGGATCGAATTTCTGGTACCCCAGCACCAGCGCCGCCGCGCTGGCGGCCATCCCTTTCGCGTCCACCGCCAGGATTATGGGTGCCCGCAGCCAGCGAGCCAGCTGGGCCGTGCTGCCCGTGCGCCCGTCGGCCCCGAAGCCGTCGTACAGCCCCATTACGCCCTCAATCACAGCGATGTCGGCTCCCCTGGCTGCCCTCACAAACAGTTCCCGGACGGTAGCTTCACCCAGCATCCAGCCGTCCAGGTTCCGGGAAATATTTCCGGTCGCGGCGGTGTGGTAACCGGGATCGATATAGTCCGGCCCCGCCTTAAACCCCTGCACCCGGTAGCCTTTTTTAGTCAGGGCGGCCATCAAGCCGGTAGCGAGGGTGGTTTTCCCCACACCGCTCTGGACACCGGCAATCACCACGCGGGGGATGGCAACCAATTGGAGCGCCTCCCTTGTCCTTTCTTTTTTCTTCTCCTGCCTCGATTTCCATCAGTTCTTTCCTTTCCTTCCGCTGCGGACAGCCCCGGATTCAAGGAACCAAAAAAGACCTTCTGCCAGACACTGGCGGAGAAGAGCCGGGTTTCCGGGCCCTGAAAGAGCCGGTGAGTCCCTTACCGCGGGCCACCTGCAGAGCGAAAAGAAGTTTTTGCTGGGCGGCTCCTAAAGGGAGCCCGGCCAGGGTTCGTAACCGGGCTGGACGTGGATAATCACTTCTTCGGCCTGTCCATCGGCCCCGGCAAATTTGGCGCTTTTAGGATAAGCTTTTTGCGCCGCCTACATTTCACCTCGCGAAATTAAAACTGGAGGGCAAAGACCCAATCCTAAACAGGAGAAGTCCGCCGGGCTTTTTACCCGTAAAAAAGGCACCTAAAACTCAAAAACGATAAATAAAAACCTCTGCCAACTGGTGACAGAGATTTCTTTTTTAGCTCACTTCTCCTATCAACCGTAGGCGGAAGAGTAGAACAAAAACGGGCAGGTTTCCTGGCTCATGGCTCCTCGCCTTCCCGCGCCTTCCCAAAGCTACACCCGGCGCCGCGCATTTTTTCGCCGCCGAAAGTTTTTTCGGCTCAGGCTTTTTAAAAGCGCGCCGGGCACCGCTTTAGTGGCTTTTCTGCGGGCGGCTCCCCATTTACAGTGGCGGGACCGCGTCAGATTTTCACTGACTTCCCTTTTAACCCCAAAAGGGCACCCGTCTTTAAAATTCCTGTTAAGCTGTCCAACCTGTCAAGTTTTATTAAAAGAATTATAAACAGACAACCAGTGGCTGTCAATCAATTTTTAAAACTTCTAAATTCTGAATTTCGGCCCGGGTAACTGGAAAATAACTGTGGGTGATCACCGGTAATCTTCAGGGGAAAAAGAAGAATTTTTCCCCCGGAGAAAAGAAGAGTGCAGCCAGTTGTTTTCCGAACCGGTTTGGAATACGATATAAGCATTAAAAATTTGCTTTTACAGGAGTGGATGAAATGTGCAGCACGGCAAATTTATCCTCGTCACCGGCGGGGCCAGAAGCGGCAAAAGCGCCTTTGCTGAAAAGCTGGCAAAAGAGAGCGGCAAAAAGGTAATTTACCTGGCCACCGCCACGGCCGAAGACGAAGAGATGGCGCAAAGGATCGCGCGTCACCGGCGGCGCCGGCCCCCCGGCTGGGAAACCGTGGAAGAACCCCTGGATGTGCCCGGTGTCATTGAAAAGTACAGTGCTTCCGGGCAGTTAATCCTGGTTGATTGCCTGGCGCTCTTCTTGAGCAACCTTTTGCTTAAAGCTAAAGGCCAACTGGATCCAGAAGCTACGCCGGATTTTCCCGGCGGAAAAGAACGCGTCCTCCAGGCCATAAAGCGCCTGGGCGAAGTAATCTCTTTTGCCGCGGCAGAAATTATCATCGTAACCAATGAAGTAGGCTGGGGGCTGGTGCCCGCCCACCCTTTGGGCAGAGTTTACCGCGATCTATTGGGCATCGCCAACCAGCGCCTGGCCTCCCTGGCCGACCAGGTCTACCTGGTGGTCTGCGGTCTGGCTTTAGAAATCAAATCTTTACAGACCGACTCTCTGGCGGGGGGTTTCTAAAAGGGCATTTCTAAAAAATTGGCGTATTTAAAAAATCTTTCCAGGTCCTTTCTAAAGCACATCTTTAATAAATTGGGGGTTGTTTACCGGGGCCGGTTCCGGTACAGCTCCTTATTGCCGTAATCAGCCTTCACCGGTTATAATAAAAGAAAATTTTTTTTTTACATTAACCTTGATAAAAATAAGGGTCTGAACAGGAGTGATTTTTATGGGCACGGAAAAAACGGACTGGGAAAAGGCAGTGGAATTTCACGGGCATAGCTGCCCCGGCCTGGCCATTGGGTACCGGGTGGCGAAAATAGCCCTGCGGGAACTGGCGGAAAGCCGGGCAGTGGACGAGGAACTGGTGGCGATTGTGGAGAACGACGCCTGCGGCGTGGACGCCGTGCAGGTGCTGACCGGCTGCACTCTGGGCAAGGGCAACCTGCTTTTCCGCGACTACGGGAAGCACGTTTTTACTTTCGTCTGCCGGAACAGCGGCAAAGCAGTGCGGATTTCGGTGCGGGGGAACAACTGGCGGCGGGACGGTGAGGATTTCCGGGAGTTGCGCGAGAAGGTCTTCAGCGGAACGGCCACCCAGGAGGAGGAAGAACTTTTCCGCCGGCGCCAGGAAGAACGCATCCACCATATTTTGGAGGCGCCGGAAGAAGAATTTTATACGGTTCAGCACATCAATACAGGGCTGCCGCCCAGAGCCAGGATTTTTCCTTCCGTAATCTGCGCCTTCTGCGGCGAACCCGTTGCCGAGGCGAGGGCCCGCGTCCGGGAGGGGAAGTTTGCCTGCATTCCCTGCTCCGGGGAGTATTCCCGGGGGTGGTGAAGGCCGCCACCCTGGGGGTACATAAATTGTATTTTCGCTATTTACCTTTAATTGACGGGAGCCGGCGGCTTTTGGAAGCGGGAGCATTTGATGCAAATGCTCCTTATATTGAGGGAAATTTCCCGGGTTTTGCGGGTCTTGATTAGGGTGAGGATGGTCTGTTCCGGCGATGTTTAAAGATATTGCAAAGAAGCGGCTGTTTTGTTCGCTAAGCTTCCTGCGCGGGCAAGAGCTTTAAATAAATCCCGGTAATTACGGCCGGGCCTTTGCCCTGGCCGCCCAGGACGTAGGTGAGGCCGTAGCTGTCCAGCTCCGCAACGCAGGGGCTGCCGGCGGTGACGATTTCGCCGTTGAAGAAAACCAGCTCCAGGCCGCAAAGGCAGGTGTCGCCGCACAGGAATTACGGTTCTCCATTAAGATAGCAGGCGGCCACGCTTTCCCCGACGGTGGGCAGCCGGTGCGGGCATTTTTCCCCCGGAAAATAAAAACCCCTGGCCGCGGCGGTTTCCGCCGCCGCCCGGCGCAGCGCCGCCGGTTCGGCCAGCAGGAAACTTTCCGGCAGGTCCAATTGGCGGATGTTGTCCATGTTTTCTACCCTGAAAACAAATTTTTATCCTCTGATGGTGCCACGAAAGTGGCATGAGGGTCTACCCA
>DAISHP010000028.1:0-10579 GCA_036822475.1 Bacillota bacterium | reverse complement strand
CCGCCTGCAGCGCAGCTTAAAACCTACAGATGGGTTTTGCGTCTCCAGCCCGGCCTGCTCAGCGCGCCGCTCCTCCTCTCCGCCTCCCGGTCCGCTCCGGCAAAGAGAGCCAGGTGGATCACCCTGCCGTCCAGGGCCAGACAGGAGCCCACCAGCCCTTTAGCTTTTATGCGCAGGTCTTCGCCCAAACCCACGGAAGGATAACGCGCCACCCGCGCGGCAGCGATTTTTTCCAGCAGCTGCTCCGCGGCGCTCTTTTCAGGCTCCTTTTTGTCCTGGCCGGCCTGCTCCAGGGCGTCTAAGGCGTAGCTTTCGATCATTTTTGGGTACAGAGCACGCAGACTCACCGGGCTATCGAAGGCGTCGAGGCAGACAAAGCTTCCGTTAATGAAAACCGCCGCGCCCACCTGCCCTTCCAGGGGCGAAAAGGCCGCGCAGTATTTTCTCAGTTTTTCCGCATGGCTTTCGTATACCCCATTAACCGCCCCGGTGGGGGACTCCGCCCCCATTTCCCTCTGCTTGCGCTCAACCTCATCCCAGATGGCGCCCTGGTCCGCGCTAAAGGCCCCGAACGCGTGGAGGCTCTGGGCCACCTGCGCAGATTTCTGGGCGCGCAGGCGCGCGTAGGAGAAGCGCCGGCTCTCCGTGAACTTCTCGGCAACGTACCGCCAGCGGCCCTGCTCCACGCAGCTGACCGGGATTTTTAGCTCAGCACGGGCTCTCACCAGGATGCTGGCGTTCACCACCCGGTTCTGCTTGGCTCCGGTAAGGATCTCTCCGTCCATGAGGAGGACGGGGAGATCGCTTTTGTTGATCACCAGGACTTCATTCACGCTCCCGGCTTCGCTCACCTCCCGCACCTCGAACAGGCCCTGCGCCAGGGCTTCGTCCAGCAAAAGGTAGCCGGGCTCTTGAAATTGCGTCCCGATCAGCGGAAAAACGGTCAGGTTCTCGAACGCCTGCGGTTCACCCACCCGTAAAGTGTGCAGGAAATCCGCTAAAACTGCCACGCCCACCATCTCCTTCTTACGTTTGGTTTTAATTTTATAAGGCGGCCGTGACATAGATCTGTCAGTCGCTCAAAAATTCGCGCCAGAAAATTTTTTGCTTATGCGGTTTCAACCTTCCGGCGCAGGCAGCAACACCTCATTGCCAACCCTAGAAAATACTCTGTCCACAGGATCCCCCTGAACCGGCACCGCCAAAGAGAGGCACTTGAGTCAAGACACTCCTTCTTGCTTCCCTGCGGTTATACAACTCCCTGACGACAGCCTATCCTTTCCAAAATCAAACTCCACTTGTCCAGGAACTTCTTACTTAATTGTTTAGATTAACCTTGCTTCCATAAGGCAGTTTGCCGCGCAGCTCAGCCAGGTACACCCCTCCACCTCCAGGTTGCCGCAGGACAAAATCTTTTCTTTGCATGCTGCATTTTTTCTTGAACCCCTTAACCTGCCGCTCTAAATCGGCACTTTTAAACCCTTTTTCCGGCATGGATTATGTTTCCAGGGAAATAATCTTCCTCGGATTTAAAACTTTTTCATAGTGCTTTTTGTTGTTGGTCAGCACCGTTAACCCGTGGTACTGCGCCGTACAGGCAATTATTAGATCCAAATCGCCGATCAATAACCCTTTCTTTCTTAATTCCGCCCTTTGCCGGCCAAAAGCCCGGGCAACTGGTTTTGTAACGTTAAGAATGGAAAGCCCGGTTAGAAAATCATTCAAAGACGCCTCTTTTTCTTTTGGGTCGGTGCTCCTGAACACTCCTTCGTAGAGTTCGGCCACGCTGATTACGCTGATGGCCAATCCTTTTTGCCTGTACCGTTTCACGTTATCGACAAAAGGTTCCTTCCCGCGCAGGTAATAAACCTCCCAGTCGGTATCCAGTAGGTACCTCGCCTTTACCATTCGGCTCCGGTCCTCTCCGTATTCCTGGCCCGGTGCTCGTAGATGTCCTTTAGAAAACTTTCGGCATCAAAATCGCTCCATGCCCCTGCCGAACGCGTAAACGCTTCATTGCTTTCGCCGGGGAAGTCTTCTTCAGCATCCAGGAGCAATCTCAGTTTTTCCCGCTCCGCCCGGGAAAGCTTTTTAATTTCGGCAAATATATTACCCACATCCATTTATATTTCTCCCTTCATAAAAACAATTGCTTATCTCAATGATACAATATAAGGTCAATGGAAGCAATCCAGCTGCTCCGGTCACTGTCATGATCCCTCTAGCTGGGACCTCACAGCCGGGTTATAATAGGGTTATAATAATTATAAAAGGTTACCGTAAGAAATTTGGTAGAATGGTAAAGGGGTGGGTGATAACATGAGCGGCGAAGTACGGGTGCGGACGGTTGTAAAACAGGATGGAGATTCACTTGCACGGCCTGCCATATAAGAAAGTGAACAGAGCTGATGGTGCGCCCCTGGCTATCGGCTTTCAGCAGTCAGCTTTCAGAATAAAAACATGCTATTCTCCCCTGTCCCGGTCTGTGTGGATCATATTTTACGGTTACCCCCCGCCTCTTCCTTTAAATTTAGCGTATTTTGCCAAAACCGACCGATCAATTCCAGGAGGATTTCGTTTGATTGCCTTCAGAAAATGAAATTCATTGATATTCAAGGCTTTTTCCCTGACTGCCAGGCGAGCGGCTTCATCAACCAGATTTTTTATGTCACTGCATGAATAGCCTTCAAGTTTTTTGCTCAAATCAAGAAGATCAAGTCCCTGAACAACCGGCCGGTTATGCAAGTACATTTCCAGCAAAGCCTTTCTGGCTTCTTCATCAGGTGGACCGACAAAAATAACTTTATCGATTCGTCCGGTCCTTAAAACGGCCGGGTCTATCCTGTCAGGTTCATTGGTGGCGGCAATAACGAGTATTCCCCGTTTTGCGCAATCGTTGAGCTGAACAAGAAATTCGGTTATTTCCTCCGATTTATACTCCTGGTGACCGCCAAGGGTGCTTCGAACAGGAACCATGGCATCCAATTCATCAATAAAAATAATTGCCGGAGCATTTTTTTCTGCTTTTCTAAAAACATCACGAATCCGCCGGGTTGTTTCGTGAATATAGGCACTGGCAATATCCGAAGGGATCAACTCAACGAAGTAAAAATCCATTTCTTCCGCCAGCTGACGACTGATGTACGTTTTGCCGCATCCGGGAGGGCCAAAAAGGAGGATGCCGTTCGGCCAGGTTAAGCCAAAACGCTGGTATAAAGATGGGTTTTTGATGGGTCCTACTACTTCCTCAATTAAAAGCTCCTTAAGTTTCTGCATCCCGGCAACTTTTGCCAGGCCCCTTTGCTTCTGTTCCTGTGAGGCAGGTAAATCAGTTTTTCTCCCCTGGTTTTGCGCAATTTCTTTCCGGCAGGTTTCTAAATCTGAGAGCAGTTCCGGCAGTTTATATTGCCTGGCGGTCGAAGAATAAAGACATCTGGTCAAGATCCCGTCAAGTGCGGGTGGTAGAATTTCATTTATGGATGCTCCAGGGTTTTCAAATTTACTTTCGAACGGTTCCGGAAATTTGCCATTTAACAAACCGGTTAGCAATAGCCCGATTAAATATGTTTGGTTTAAGTATATTGCGTCCTGGGAAGCAAAATTTAGAAAGGTATTCCCTTGACCGGCCAGAGAATAAATAACCGGTAAAAATAGTCTGGGGGAATCGTTTTCGAAAGAAACCCAGATAAATTCCGGGGCCAGGGCCGGCGTTACCCCTAACAATTCCAGATCGTAAACCAACCGGCAGAGTTCAATGCCAAAATCAATTACCATCACTGCCGTCCAGCTACGAAAAGAAACAGCCTCTCGCAAAGACATTCCGGGCAATTGCAAAACAACATACGCTAAGATGGAATCAGCTAAGGTTATTATGTCTTCCTCAAAAATGACCGCACCGGAAAATCCCTTTCCCCGTGCTGTAAATTTTTCATAAGCTTTAAAAATAGAAGCAGCATATCTACTGTCTTTTAACCTGTACACCACCGCCTGGGCCATCTCTTTACCGGGCAGGGTACCGGTATATACTTCAATTTCGTCCGCGCAAAAAGTACATAAACGGACGGTGAATTTTTTCCCCACCGCTTCGCCGACAGGGAAAGAAGGTTTTCTTTTAATGATCATGGCTGCCTCCGGATACCGGGCGGACGCCTGCTTTCGGCCGCCTTTTCCATTTCTGTTTTCGCCAGCAGGGCGTAGAGTTCCACCACTATCTTTTTCAGTTCTTCAACATCTTCTTCTTCCCTGGCCTTTTTCCCTTTCTCCACCATCTTAGCCGCCAGTGCTTGATTGACATATCTTACCCCCGGCCGGGCAAGGTAATCGTACCACTCGCACCAAAAAGAGGGGCGCCGCAGAAGAAGCCTTGTATGCAGTTTCTGCATGTCTTTTTCGGTTCTTTTCATTGCCTTCTGGTCGTTTCTTTGCTCAGCTTTTTCATAAAGCTTTTTGAGAAATTCAAATTCCCTTTCTTCATCTTTATCGCCCACTTCGTCAAGCAAATTCTCGATTCCTTCTGGAATGTGAGCAGATGAAACGCCAAATGTTTCCTCCTTTTCTTTGGAAGATGGATAAAAAACTTCCCCGGTTTTCTCCAAAAATCCCCTCCCCCCGCCAATAAGGCCAGTCTGATCGCCTGAACCTGGATCAGAATAGTACATCTGCTCCTGCAATTCCTCGCCTTTCGAGATTAATCTGTCAATATTTTCTACCTTCTCTTCATCCTTTTGCCTTATGGCAACCTCGCGCAGTTTTCTGAGAGCGGCCAGGCGTTCGTCTAGCTCATCACGAATACCTTCTAAAATATCTTCAACAGACTGTTTTTCGGGAACATACATATTACCGGTAAACCATTGGTCCAGCAAAGGGACAAAAGCTGTGACGGTAAGCTTCCTGTTTTGATCTATTTCAAAATGCAACTCTATTTCCGTCCCCTCGGGAATCTTCCGGGTTATGTCTTCGGAACGAATTTTTAACGTACCGATCCAGTCATTTAAAGAAATATTCTCCTGTTCTCCTTCAAAGACCTTGACATTGAGTGGTTCCTCTTCAAAATGACCGGGGCGCAGTGTTCTGGCAGCCCGGCAAGTTATGGTTTTTTCAGCAGGAAGGCGGGTGCCTTTTTTAAAAACCGGCTCGAATTCTGATTCTCGTTCTTCTGTGAGCAATCCCGCAAATTCCACGCAGAGCGTGTGCGGTAGCGGTGGATCATCAACAGTAGGCGCCTTTAAGATGAAAAATGAATCCGGATGAATTTCGATTGCGTTGCCGCGCCTGTCCCGGGCGTAAATGAAAAAGTTGTTGGTATTCTGCAATAATTTTACTTCTACTTCAAAATAGCCGTCTTTTTCCGGCGTAAACCAGCCGCTGTTCCAGATCCCCCCTTCTGCCTGGATAAGTAACTGGGCAGATGCCGGATCAAAAGCACCTGTCTCTTCAATTTTTCCAGAGATGCTGCACTCTTCATACGGCCACGGGGACGGGTATTTTAGTTCAATGTTCAGTTTTCCGGCTACGGGTTTCCTTTCTGTCGGCTCCTCCCAGCGCTGGGCAGCGGCATAAAGGGCTGCCCCCCGGGCCACGACGGTCATGGGATCGATGGAAAAGCTCAAGGGCAAACCAAAAGCCTCGGTCAGGCATTTTCTAACCACCGGCATATAAGTCGGACCCCCGACCAGAATTATCCTGTCTAAATCGGATGCCTGCAAACGGGCTTCTTTTAAAGCCTTCCGGCATAGTTCGATTGTTTCTTCAATTTTACCGGCTGCCAGTTCCTCAAGCTGTTTTCTGGTCACCGGGATTTCAAGCTCTATTTCTTTGCCGGACAGATCCTCACCAACTTCAAAAATGCTGGCCGTGGTCTCTTCAGCCTGACTCAGGATAATCTTTATTTCCTCAGCAGTTATTTTTAAACGCTGGTAAAGGTTACGGAAAGATTTACTATCTGGTTCGGGAAGTTCATATTCCTCGTTTAAATGGGGGAGGAGTATATTTTTAATAATCAGTTCGTCGAAATCTTTTCCTCCCAGCGCGTTGTTTCCCTGGTGCGTCAGGACGGAGAGTTTGTCGCCGTGAGTGGAGATAACTGCGGCGTCAAAAGTCCCCCCGCCCAAATCGTAAACCAGCCAGCGCTGGTTTTTGGCTGCCGGGTCAAACCCGTAGGCAACCGAGGCAGCAATGGGTTCCTGTAAAAAGATCACATTTCTTAACCCGGCCAGTTCGGCCGCAGTCCTTGTTGCCTCGCACTGCAGGTGGCCAAAAGCTGCCGGTACGCCGATAACCGCGTGCGTTACTTCTTCACCGGTTGCCCGGTGCACATCATTGAGCAAAGATTTGAGTACTTCTGCCGATAATTCTTCGGGGGTGAGTTTTTTACCAGAAGCAACAAAGTGTTTTATTTCTCGAAACCCCATCAACCTCTTAAACTCAGCGGCAACATTATCGGGATCAGCAATTAATCTGTTATATGCACTTCTGCCTACCCTGATCCTGCCTTTTCTGTCTATATGCACTACCGAAGGGGTTACATCGGCCTGCTCCAGATTTTTGCAAATAATTGTGCTTCCCTCTTTTACAATAGCCACCGCAGAATTGGTCGTCCCCAGGTCAATCCCGCAGATCATTCTCTTTCCTCTCCTCTCTTTGCTCGTTTTTTATACCCCGGGCAAGAATAACTTCTCCTGCCGCCAACACTTCCCCTTTAAAAAGTATGATTGGCTTTATTGTCTTTTTAATGATTGCGCTGCCTTCTGGAAGAAAGTCATCCTCTTCTACCGCCAGAACCTCATAATTTAACCCCGGGTCAAATTCTTTTCCTTCTCTGTCAATAAAGGCAACACCCTGATTGGTCAGCAATTCAGACAACTTCCTGATGCTGTGGCGCACAGGAATGGGCAGGCTGTCTTTATTGGATTCGTAATATTTCCTTAACCGCCAGACCTCGCAGGCAATAACGGCCAGTGTTTTTGGTTCGGATAAGGGTGAAGCAGACATAGAAAGCCTCCTGACATACCTTAATTCTGACTGGCATAAACATAAAGCAAAAAGAAGCCCATGAAAAGTAAGATCGTCACTATGGTCCTTAATGTACCAATTTTCTTGTGCGATACCACAAACCCGCCTTCCTGATCCCAGGTGGTAATACCTTCTCTGGTAAGTTTTCCATACGCAACAATAAGGGTTATGAGCATGACAATCGGGAAGCCAATGCCCATCCCTCTCCACCAGACCGAAAAACTGCGGTCAAGAGCCCTGGAAAAAGTTAGTTTACTTCCTGCTGAATCTCGCACTGTTGTTCTCAGAAGCCATTTTCCGGGCGTAGTTCCCCATGTTGACAATAAAGATGCTTCAACAAAGACCCAGATAAATAATAGCAACATATTTAGAAAGATCTCAGGGGCGTCTAACAGTGAAGGAGCGATAATGCTGGATATGAAACCAGCCACCAATGAGAATAGTATATAGTCAATATTGCGGGCCCAATATCGCACCCACGGGCGCACCTGCGAAATTACTTCCTCTGTTTTACTTCCACTTTCCAGTTTGTTTAGATCCGCCCTTAACAGGTAGTGTGTCAAGGGCGACCCGGGTTCCAGCCTCAGCCCCCTCTTCGCCGCGTATGCCTCTGCCGCCCGCCACTGTTTCAGGAGTTCAATGAGAGGGTAATCTTCTTCAATAAGCAGGCTTGCCGGACTATCCCCGGCTATTTCTTTTGCCCTGAGCAAAACCCTTTCCGCCTGTCCGTAGTCGTGCGCATCGTTATAGTAATGCAAATAAATAGAACGCAGGCATTTAACCATGGCGCTTTTAATCTCGTTGATGGTGCTTTCATCTTCCCGCCAGAGCTTAACAAACTTATCGTAAGCGGGAAATATTTCCGCAAGAAAACGGCCAAAAGCAGCTGTGCAGGCATTTCCTGCAACAACGGCATTTTCGGCATCATCGACGGCCTCCTCAAGCTCTTCGGTTACATTGTAGCAGAGGTTAGATAACATTATTTTAAAATCGTTACCCAATTTATGCCAGACGCCGGTGCCTTGAGCGAGCTCAACCGCTTCTGTAATTATTTCCGTCGCCTTGCTATAATTTTTGACTCTGTTATTCAAGGCAATACTGATTTCCCTCAAACAAAGAGATAATTCCTGGCGCGCGGACAAAGTCCGGTCATCGTCTGCGGGTAAGCATTTTTCAAGAAACTTAACGGCCGGCACGGCGCGCAGGGAAAACCTGTGATAAATTTGCTGGCACTTTTTATCAAAAACTGTTCCTTCACCGGTTTCGCCAGATAATTCCTCAAGGTCCTCTTTTGTCACCTTGCAAGAAAGTTCAATCTGGTCAATTAGAAAGTCAATAATCTCTTTTAATTGCCGGTCAATTTCTCCTGGGGGAAAACCAGAGGTTTCAATAATCTTATAATGCCGGAAAGCTGTCTGGTAATCTCCTTGTTGCAACGCCTTTTCTGCCAGGTCAACATTTTGCTGGAGCAAAATTCCGGCAATGTTTTTACGTAAATTTATGATGTCCTTACTGCCAGCTTTTTCACCGCCGCAACCTGCTTCAAGAACATAAAGGCGCTCCCAGAATGTTTCATTTTCAATGCATCCTTTCCAGAGGGTAAGCGCTCTTTGCCATTCTTTTTCGTTTTTTGCTTTTGGATCGCAAAGAAGGCAAAATGCGTGGAAGTAAACAGCCAGATTATGAGCAGCAGCCACTGCATTTGGCGAAGAAAAGGGCTGCGTACTTTCTTTAAGCAATAACCCTTGCCAGTTACTTAATGGCCCAGTTACATCTTTCTGGCTGAGAACCTTTAAATCCGGCAAAAAGACCCCTTGGAAACTATCAAACCAGAACGCCCGTTCCTTAAGCCGTTCCGCCGGTTTAAAAATTATTTCCGATATTTGACGATGTAAACGCAAGGGGTAACCTCTATCCTCTATTCCCGGCCTGTTGGATAACTTCAAAGCATTGCTCAGGGAATTTTTGATAAAAAAAGGAACATGTTCATAATCTAAGGCGCGGCCGAACTCAGCCCGTTGCTCTAAATTTTTAAGCGCAATTTGAATATCTTTTAGATCGACATCTCCCGGCAAATCAAGGAGGCAAAAAGCGTTATTCTCATATAAAGACAATTGCCCTCACCTCCATCTAAAAAAGGTAAAAATTCCTGATTGTTAACGATTGGAATCTATCTCCTGCTACTACCGGGAACGCGCGCTGTTTTTCAGCAATCTTTTCTGCCTTTCTTATAACTTTTCCTTCAACTTAAAATTTGACATGCTGGTGATTATCTTCGCATAAAAAACGCCTAGTCCTTTGCTAAAAATGACCCAATACCATATAATATTAACGCCAGAATTCCCCCACCATAACCAACTATTAACGGTAACGGATTTCCCCATGCAACAAGCGCATACCAGGGAGCTGCTACAAATGCAACAGGCAATAAAAGGAAAGCAATAACTACCCCCCAAAACCCCAATACTTGATTTAGTATTGAAAGATCAATTAAAAATGCCCACAAACCAAAAACTAAAAAACATATCCCACTCATGATTTTTAACATGAGACCCAATATTGTCATAATTTTATCCCCTTTTTATTTCGTTTCACTTCGTTTCCCAAAACTTTAACGCGAACAATTCAGCGGCCGGATCCCCATATCTTCCAGGAAATCAACCAGCTCAGCAATGGTTTCCCGCGGCCGGCGGAAATACTGACTCCCCCGGATTCTGTAAAACTTCCAGCCCAGGCGCTCCAGGATCATCTGGCGGTTCAAATCTTCTTCCTTCTTCTCTGGAGAATAGTGGTATTTATCGCCGTCGCATTCTACGGCCAGTTTCTTATTATTCGCCCCGAAAACCACGAGGTCGATTCTGTAATGGCCCACTTTATACTGGGGGATGACTGAATAACCGCGGTTCCACAAGTCTTTAAGCACTTCCTGCTCAAACGGCGATTCGCATAACTTGAGCAACTCCTCCAGATCGCCAGGTAACCTGTCTCCCGCCAGGGCCGGGTTAAGACAGTATCTGATCAATCTTGCCCGCACGTCCTCCGCATGGAATTCTTCGGGATCGATCGAGTAAAAAAGCCACATCTGGTTTCTGGCCCGGCTCGCGGCGACGTTGAAACGGCGTAAGTCGTTCATTTTGTTTAAGACAGCCGGGCGCTGCCCCCCTGCCGCTTCGACCAGCGAAAGAAACATGACGTCCCGCTGGTCACCCTGGAAGAAGTAGGCGTCGCCGCAGAGGATCCGGCGGAGGTGCATCTCGCCTGGCCCCAGCTTTTCCAGGAGCAGCTGGTTGATCAGGCGCGCCTGCGCCGTGCCGAGAAGAGAGATGACCCCCATCTTCATGCCTTCGTAAACAGGGTCCTCGCAACAGGCAATCACCTGATTCACCAGGGCCTCTGCCTCCGGCTCGTTTATATCTCTACCGGGGGTCCGGAATCCTTTTTCCACGCGCCTGGCGACTACCGGCTGCCAGTTCTCCCCCAGGCGGGAGTCCTTTTCCCGCAGCGGTAAAATCTTTCCTTCGTACATGAGCGCATTGCTGAACTGAATGATTTCAGGCAGACAGCGGAA
>DAISHP010000027.1:0-10802 GCA_036822475.1 Bacillota bacterium | reverse complement strand
GCTGGCGCGGCTGATTACGGCCGAAGCGGATTCGGAATCTTTCCTCACGAAAGTGGCGGTGGGAGCCGTCGTCTTAAACCGTGTTTTAAGCCCCCTTTTTCCGGATACCATTCCGGAGGTAATCTACCAGGTCGATGAAGTCGGCGCCTACCAGTTTGAGCCGGTGTTAAACGGCTGGATTAACGTTCCCCCCAGCGAGGAAGCCCGGCGGGCGGCGCAGGCGGCCTTAAACGGCCTGGACCCGACCAACGGGGCCCTCTTCTTCTTTGAATCCTGGGTGTCCAATCCTTTTTTACGGTCACGTCCGGTAAGCACGATTTTAGGTAGCTTTACCTTTACGTACTGATCATTTCCTGCCTTCTCATTTCCGACCTCCCCTTTAAGCCGTCCGGCCGGGGGAGGTTTATTTTCTTTTAGATGTCTTTCCAGGAATCCCGAGCAGGCCCAGGAAGAACAACCCGCCGGCGTAGCCGGCCAGGATGTCCGTGGGGTAGTGGACACCCAGGTAGATGCGGGTAAAACCTAAAAGAGCAACGAAGAGGCAGGCGAAGACAAAGATTACCCGTTGCCCCGCCGGCCGTCCTTCCGGGCGGGAAGGAAACCGCTCGGTCAGCAGACCGGCCAGAAAACCGAAGAAAAGTGTCCCCATAAAGGCGTGGCCGCTGGGAAAGCTGTAGCCGGTTTCCGGAAGCAGGGGGCAAAAATCGGGCCGCGGCCGGGCAATGAGCAGTTTTAAGCCGTCCATGACAAACCAGGCGGCGAGCATGGCGAGGGGGAAGATCAGGCGGTACCGGCTCTTTTGCCAGAAGAGGATAATGGTGACAATGGCCGTCGCGGGGAACAGGAAATATTTGGTACCGAAAAAAGTTACCGTTTTCATGAGCGCGGTCAGGGTGTGGGTACGCAGTCCGGAAGCGGCGACCACGGCGCGCTGGTCCAGTTCAAAGATGGTGGCAGTTTGAATGGCCAGCAGCAAAAGAAAAAAAGCAATTGCACCGCTCAGGGAGATCAAATGCCGGCGGTCGATGGCTCTTCATCCTTTCCGAAAAAAATATTTTTACGATTATATTTCGCCTCGAATTTTTAAATACCTTCATGGGTTATGCATTTGCAGGATGACTTTGGATAACATGATAAAATAAGGAGCACAAGGAAAAATGTTATTACCATGAAAAAATGCTTTGAATAAAAAAATAAATGAGAAAGCGCACGGAAGAGAAAAAACCACTCTAACAAAGATAACGTTGGAATTTACGGGGGGAAGGGGTGAAAACCGGATTGCAGTAAATTTGCGAGAATGGTAGAATTCAAGCAGGCCATTTCAGGGGTGGGCAGGGACAACACCCGCACGAAATAAGGAAGGAGAGGTGGTTACGCCCGGAGAAATTGTAAGGCTTCTTTTCAGGTGCTGCTGTTGAGGGGAATTCAGTTCTTCTCCTTCAGGAGTGGTTGTCCATCCTGTAATGGGTGCCGCAGCCAGGCGTTTTCAAATTGTGGAGTTTATTGGCCTGGTCGAGCGGAAATGAAATGGTTTAATAGTAACTCAAAGTGGAAGCAATTGCCATTAAGTGCAAACTAATGACACCTTTTAAATTGACAATTAGGCGACCTGAAATGTATAATGTAATAAAGTTAGCCATAGTGTTAACTTTTAAAGTTTTTCCTTAAACTGAATGATTGGTCATTCATTTAAGGGAAAAATAACATTTTTTAAGGGGAGGAATGAAAAAATGGCCGACTTAAAAGAAGCTTTGGAGAGCTTAAAAGAAAAAGTGGCCCAGCCGCCGGCAATGCAGGGAGTAAGCGCCGTTTACCAGTTCGATTTGGAGGGTGAGGGCGGCGGCAGTTACTACGTTACCTTTACGGACGGTGCCGGCGTAATTTCCGAAGGAAAGGCGGAGAACCCCGACATCACCATTACCATGGCGGCTTCTGATTTCATGAGCCTGATGGCAGGAAGCCTTAACCCCATGTCCGCGTACATGAGCGGAAAATTAAAAATTAAAGGCGACATGAGTCTGGCTATGAAGCTGCAAAGTCTTTTAGGGTAAGCCTTTTCGGAAAATGAAAAGCGGTTGTGCCCCTCACGCGTAACGAAGCATTGGTTTTGCACCGGTTTGGGGACGGCAGAGTAATGCCCGGAGGGGGCGGAAGGTAGCCTTTCCGCCTGCCGAAGGGTATTTTTCTTTAGCCGCCCAACAGCAGGAAAGCGGGGAGGCCGAAAAAAATTCCGTTTCCTGAATTTGCTCTTGCTAAAAACCCGTTTCGGTGTTAAAATACTAAATGTGAGTGACAAGTCAAGATAAATGGGCGCGTAGCTCAGTGGGAGAGCGCTTGACTCACATTCAAGAGGTCGCAGGTTCAATCCCTGCCGCGCCCACCACATCCGGTTGGAACCCGGTCAGTTTAAGCTGACGGGTTCTGTTTTGTTTAAAAGGGTAATGATTCCTTCCCGGTAAACGGGGACCAGGTCAAAAAGGTTGAGCCGGGAGCAGTATTCCAGATCGGCGGCCAGTCCCAGCCGGAGAAGTTTTTGCCCGTGCCGGGAGTCGTGGAAAGCCCGGAAAAGGCTGCCGCCGTACCACAGGGTAAGGCGGTAGACAGCCATTGCCGAATCAGAAAGGTTTACCGGGAAGGTTTCCGGACTGATTTGCCTTGCCGGCTTGGGATTGCGGAGATGTCCGGGTCCGGGGCATTTTTCGGGCCGGCTCACGTTGTTTTGTTTTCCGGCGAACTGCAATATTTCCTTGATCACCACCCCTGCCGCCAGGGCGTCTTCCAAAGAAAAATGCCCGTTCGCCCCGGCGCAGACCAGAGCGACGTCAACCTGGAGTCGCCTGAGCTCGCGGGCCACGGCGCGGGCGTTGAGCAGGCTGCCGGTGAACAAAACGGAAGCATCCCGGCCGGCCCGGCGGATGGCACGGGTGCCGTTGGTCGTGGTCAGCACCAGGACTTTGCCTGTAACCGCTTCCGGCGTGTATCCCAGAGGTGAATTTCCGTGAGGAAAATCGGGCACGCGCTCGCCGCCGCGCTCTCCGCCCAGCAGGATGTTTTCCGCAGGTTCTTTAAGGGAGCGTGCGATTTCTTCCGCTTCCGCAATTTCTTCCGCCGGGATCACCCCCCGGCAGCCGTTGGCCAGAGCGGTTACAATGGTGCTGGTTGCCCGGAGCACGTCAAAGACCACCACCACCTTTCCTTTGAGTGCCCTTTCGTTAATGTCGCCCGGCTTAAATAAAACGTCGATTTTCATCAGAAACCGCCCCCCTGGCTTCCAATTGCCGCCGGCATAATCACCGGTGATCCTAAAAATATTATCAGGAAAAAGGAAATTGTGCATGCTATCTATAAAATAAATTATCAGGCAGATTTTATCACCTCCGTTTCGAATCCGGAAAGCCGCCCATAGCATACGGCTTTTTGCGTTACCCCGGACAAAGGAGACGCCGTTTCTTAAAATCTTCAATTCCCAATCGCCAATTCCCGAGCTTCAAGGAGGGAACCGGATGCCGATGCAGCTGGGCCTGCGCAAACGCTATAAACATTTTCGACGCTACCGGGAAATCGCCCAGGTGCTGCTCCGGCACGGTTTCGGCTATTTACTGCACGAACTCGAGTTAACCCAATTCTTAGGCCGCCGGAAAAAAAGGGAACTGGCCACCCACCCGGAAATGGAAACCCTTCCCCGGGCCAAAAAAGCGCGGCGCCTGCGGACAGTCCTGGAGGAGCTGGGGCCCACGTTTATCAAGCTGGGCCAGCTGCTTTCGGCGCGGGCCGATCTCCTGGCGCCAGAATACATCCATGAACTGGAGAAGCTGCAGGACGACGTCCCGCCCTTCCCTTTCGAAAAGGTGGCCGAAACCATCCAGATGGAACTCGGTCACCGCCTGGAGGAACTTTTCACCGGTTTCGATCCCGAACCGCTGGCCGCCGCCTCCATCGGGCAGGTCCACCGGGCGGTTTTGAAAACGGGGCAGGAAGTGGCGGTGAAAATCAGACGGCCAGAGATCGAAAAAATTCTGACCACCGATCTGGAGATCCTGCACGATCTGGCCCGGCTGGCGGACAGGCACGCCCCTTTCCGGGAGATGTATAATTTCCGCGCGATGGTGGAGGAATTCGAGCTCATTGTCACCGCGGAGCTGGACTTGACCAGGGAAGGCCAGCATGCGGACATTTTCCGTAAAAATTTCCGCGGCGACCCGAATATCTACATCCCTGCTGTTTACTGGGAATATACCACTTCCAGGGTACTGACCACAGAATATGTAGAAGGCGTAAAATTAACCGACCGCGCGGAAATTTTGCGCCGCGGGGTGGACCGGCGCAAGATCGCGCGCCTGCTTACCAATGCGCTGCTCCGGCAAATCTTAATTGACGGGTTTTTTCACGCCGACCCCCACCCCGGCAACCTGTTCGCCCTTCCGGGGGACCGGCTGATGTTTTTGGATTTCGGCATTGTCGGGCGGCTGGAGGAAAATTTGAAGGAGAAGATCGGCGACCTGGTGCTGGGGCTGGTCAACCGGAGTTCGCACCAGGTGGCGCGGGCGATTGCCGGGATGGGCGTCCTCCCGCCCGACCTTGACCGCCGGGCATTTTACCAGGATGTCGAGCGCATGCGAGACAAATATTACGACGTTCCCTTCCGTGAATTACGGTTGGCCGATTCGGTCAACGACGTAATCGGGATTGCCTTTCGGCACCACATTCGCATCCCCACCCAGATCACCATGCTGGCCAGGGCGCTGGTGACTGCCGAGGGGGTGAGCAGGCAGCTTGACCCGGACTTGAGCATTGCCGAAATCGCCCGCCCTTTAAGCCGCCGCCTGCTATCCCACCGGTTCAGTCTGCAAAATATCCGCCGGCTGCTCACAGAAAACCTGGTCGACTATCACCACCTGGCCGTCAGCCTGCCGCGCCAACTGGAGCAGGTACTGGATCTGGCCGCCTCCGGAGAGTTGAAAATAAATGCCCGGAACCCGGAGACGGACCGGATTATCGGCCGGATCAACATTCTGGTCAACCGGCTGGTTTTAAGTATCCTGCTGGCTGCTTTGATGATCGGGTCGGCCCTGCTCGCCGGCCGGGAGTATATAGTTTTCGGGAGGATTGGCCTGGCCGAACTCCTTTTTATCTTCGGCGGGATCCTTGGTCTGGCCCTGATCTTTTCGATTTTGCGCTCTCGTAAATTTTGAACCTAATTTTTTAGTTGAAATTTGGTAAATAATGAACGTTGTCCAGACGAATAATTAATTGAGAAGTCAGCCAAAAGGGGGCGCTGGTTTTGAAAAGACCTACCGGAAAAGCCAAGTACGGCAGCATGGAGCGCTGGCTGATTACCTACGCGGATATGATTACGCTCCTGCTGATTTTTTTCATTGTCATGTACACGATCAGCAGGGTCGATGTCAAGAAGTTTCAACACCTGGCCGAATCATTAAACAGGGTCATGGGCGGGGGAACGATGATTTTCCAGGAGCTGGGGCCTTCCCTGACTCCGGGGATCAGCGGGCTGGAGCCCCGGGAAACTCTGGAAGAGCTGGCTGACAAGGCCGAAATGGAAAGCATTCGCCAACAACTGGTCAGCTTTATTGAAAAAACGGGGCTGGCCGCGAAGATTTCGGTAATCAACGAAGAACGGGGGATCGTTCTCAGCTTTCAGGAGGAAGTGCTTTTCCAGATCGGTTCAGCAGAGCTCACGCCGCAGGCGAAGGAGATCATTGCCAGAATAGCCCCGATTCTAATGAAAACTCCCAATTTTATCCGGATCGAAGGGCATACCTGCGATATTCCCATTCACAATGCCCTTTACCAGTCGAACTGGGAGCTTTCCAGCGCCCGCGCCCTGGCCACCGTGCAGGAATTGATCAGGGGCAGCGGCTTTCCGCCTCAGCGCCTGTCGGCGGTGGCCTACGGCGAGTACCGGCCGCGGGTGCCTAATGACTCGGAAGCCAACCGGCAGCAAAACCGGCGGGTGGACATCGTGATTTTGCGCAGCAAGTACAGAGGCTCGGAAGCAGGCGGAGCACCGGCGGATTAATTATACCTGCAGGCCGGATTTTTTAGGGAAAGGAACGGGGAGATGGATCTCACTGCTGTTGTCGGGCTGGTTCTGGCGGTGGTTGCCCTGGTAGGCGGTTTTGTCCTGGAGGGCGGGCACATCGGCGCGTTGTTTCAGCTTACCGCTGCGCTGATTGTTTTCGGGGGGACGGTTGGCGCCACTATCCTGAGTTTTTCGTTCAACGATTTAAAAGTTGTTCCGCGGCTTTTGGCGGTGGCTTTTTTTCGCAATCCGCCCAATCCGGCCGAAACCATTGAATTGGTTGTCCGCCTGGCGGAGGAAGCCAGGCGCGAAGGTCTGCTGTACCTGGAAAACCGCCTGGAGGAAATTGATGATCCCTTTTTGCGCAAGGGAATTCAGCTGGTCGTGGACGGTACGGACCCCGACCTGGTGCGCAACATTTTGGAGGTGGAGTTATATTCCATTCAGGACCGGCACCAGACCGGCGCAGGTATTTTTGAGGCCGCGGGCGGCTATGCCCCGACGATGGGCATCATCGGCACGGTCATGGGTCTGGTCCACGTGCTGGGCTCCATCGACAAGCCGGAAAACCTGGGTCCCGCTATCGCCCTTGCCTTTATCGCCACCCTTTACGGCGTTTCCAGCGCCAACGTGTTCTGGCTGCCCATTGCGGCCAAGCTGCAGAACCTCAGCAAAAAGGAACTGCTCCTCCGCCAGCTCATGCTGGAGGGGATTGTTTCCCTGCAGGCCGGATATAACCCCATTTTAATCAGAGAGCGCCTGACCGCTTTTTTGAAACCGGAAATCAGAGAAAGGCAGCCGGCGGCCTACGCGCAGGAAGAGGAGTAACGGGAAGGGACAGAAGTATTCAGGCACGAAGGCACAAATAAGTTAAGTGCCAGGCACTTAACTTATTAGGCATGCTAATGCTCCCAACGCAACACTGGCAAAAGGATGAAGATTAATGATTTTTCAAAGCAGGCGTACTCCAGAGGACTAAGACGCTAAGGCAAAAGGAGCCAGGGTTAAATGTACTTTATGCCTGTTCTTTTCCGGGCAGATACTTAACTTACTCTAACGGCGATTCACCGTTGCATTAACGAAGTTAAGGGAAGTGGGTTGAAATGCAGAGTTTTGCCGGCCAGACGATCCAGATCGTGGTTTTTACCCTGGCGGATCAAGCGTACGGCGTGGACATTGGCAGCATTCTGGAAATTATCCGGCCGGAAGCCGTGACGAAGGTTCCCGGCAGCCCGGATTTCATCGAAGGGATAATTAAACTGCGCGGCCAGGTTATTCCGGTGATTGATCTGGCCAGGCGTTTTGGCCTGGCCGGTCCTGAACGGGCAGCCGAAAGCAGGAAAATTATCGTTGTAGAAGCGGGCGGAACAAAGGTAGGCATGCTCGTCGACGGTGTTTCGGAAGTGCTCCGTTTTTCCGGCGACCAGGTCAAACCGCCCCCGGAAATTGTCGCCGACCCGGCCACCGCCTACCTGCAGGGAATCGTTTTAATTGACGAGCGGCTCATTATTCTTTTGGACGTGCGCCGGCTTCTTTACGAAGAGGAGAAGGGCGCCCTGGAGGAAATCACCGGCGCCGCCGCCGGCGCGTGAATCGCGCGGCGCCCACATTACTTCCGGAAAGGTGAGCTGATATGTTTACCGACGAAGAAATCAGCATCTTTTTTGAGGAATTAGAAGAGAAGCTGCAGGTGATCAGTGATAATTTGCTTTTGATGGAAAAGGAGGGCGCCAGCCCCGAAGTAATACAGGAAATTTTCCGGGCCGCCCATACCATCAAGGGTTCTTCGGCGGTAATGGGGTACGAAAAAATATCCGGGTTGACCCACGAGATTGAAAATATCTTCGACCGGCTGCGCCAGGGTAGTCTGGCCGTGAACAAAGCACTGGTCGACACTCTTTTCGAAGCGCTGGATACCCTGCGGATGCTGAAAAAAGAAGTGATGGAGCACGGGCAGGAAAGCACCGGGATCAACAGAATTATCACCGCCCTGCGCGAACGTACGGCAGGCTGTGCGAAGGCTCCAGCGGCCGGCGGGGCGGCGGAAAAAGAGGTTTCCACCGTTTTGCCCCCCGCAGTCCGGTCGGAAGAAAAAAACACCGCCCCGGCAGGCGGGGGAGGATACCAGTTTACGGGCGGAGTGGAACTAAACGACATTGAGGAATCAATGGTGCGGGAGGCCGAGGTGCGCGGCTACCAGGCCTACTGGCTGGAAATCGGCATTGACCAGGCCTGCCAGATGAAGGCCGCCCGTGCTTTCTTAATCTTTGAAACCCTGCAACAGGTGGGGGAAATTATGAAAAGTGTACCACCCGCCGAGGATTTGCAGGACGGCAAATACGACCGCGGGTTTGGCGTTTTGGTTTTTACGCAGGAAGACGCCGGGCAGATTAAAAACCTGGTTTTTTCCATTGCCGAAGTTACCGATGTCAAAATCATCCCGGTGCGCTCCTTCCCGCCGGCAACGGCGTCCGGTTCCGGGTTCGGGGAGGGGGCAGCGGCGGGCGCCGGGCGGCGAGAGCGTGCCGCGGAGTACTCGAAAGAAAATATTAAGACCGTCCGGGTGGACGTTCAAAAACTGGACACGTTAATGAACCTGGTGGGGGAGCTGGTGATCGACCGCACCAGGCTGGATCGTTTTGTGGACGTTTTTGAAAGCCGCTACGGTGATGAACTGACAGAGAACATTTTGGAAATTTCCAGCCACCTTGGGCAGGTGACCAACAGCCTGCAGGAAGAGATCATGAAGGCGCGGATGCTGCCCGTGGCCTATGTTTTTAACCGGCTGCCCCGGATGGTTCGCGACCTGGCTCACAAAATGGGCAAGGAAGTTGATTTCGTCATCGAGGGGCGCGAGACAGAGTTGGACCGGAATGTCATCGAGGTCATCGGCGATCCGCTGATTCACTTGCTGCGTAATTCGGTGGACCACGGCATCGAGCCGCCGGAGGAGCGGGTGCGGCTGGGGAAGCCCCGGGCGGGGAAACTCTTGTTGAGGGCCGCCTACGTGGAAGGCCAAATTGAAATTACCCTGGCCGACGACGGGCGCGGGATGGACCCGGCCCTGATGCGTAAAAAAGCGGTGGAAAAGGGGCTCCTCACTCCGGAAGCGGCAGCCCGCTTAACCGATCGGGAAGCCCTGGATCTGATCTTTCTCCCTGGTTTTTCTACTTCCGCGGACGTCAGCGACATCTCCGGGCGGGGTGTAGGCATGGACATCGTACGCAACCAGATTGAACAGATCAACGGTTCGGTGGACTACGTCAGCGCGCCCGGGGCCGGCACCACCTTTACCATCAAGCTGCCGCTCACTCTGGCCATAATCCGTGCTTTGATGGTCGGATTGGGGGAGCAGGTGTACGCCTTTCCGCTGACCAACGTGGTCGAGACCCTGGCGTTAAAGCCCGGTGAGATCAGGCGCGTCCGGCACAGTGAAGTGATTGTGGTGCGCGGCCACGTTTTGCCCCTGATTCGCCTGGCCCATTTATTTAACCAGGAAAGCAGCCCGGGCGAGCGGATTTTCGTGGTTGTGCTGGGTTCTGCCGAGAAGAAAGTGGGCGTGGTGGTGGACAGGCTGATTGGGGAGCAGGAAATCGTCATCAAATCCCTGGGCGGCTACCTGGGCCAGGTGAACGGCCTTTCGGGGGCCACCATTTTGGGCGACGGCAGCGTGGCCCTGATTGTAGACGCGCGCAGTATCGTCAAGGAGGGCGGGGCGGAAGGTGCGGTTTACGCGGCCGGATGAGGTATGGAAGCAATCCGGGATGCTGCCGGTCGTTGATCATTATGTGCTCTGTGCTCTTTTGTGTCCTCTGCGGCTGATTTAATGTTCCTTGTTCCGGATCGAAAGAGGTAAGCCATGACGCCGGTAAAAGTTCTTGTGGTCGATGATTCGGCTTTCCTGCGCCGCCTGGTGGTCCGCCTGCTGGAAGCAACCGGCGACTTTGCGGTGATCGGTACGGCTGCCGACGGGGCGGAAGCGGTTCAAAAAATTTGCGCTTTAAGGCCGGAGGCCGTTTCCCTGGATCTGGAAATGCCGGTGCTGGACGGCCTGGGTGTGCTCCGTCAGATCATGCGCCGTTGCCCGGTGCCGGTGGTGATGTTGAGTTCCCACACCACGAAGGGTGCCCGGGCCACCATGCAGGCCCTTTCCCTGGGGGCGGTGGACTTTGTAGCCAAGCCGGAAAAGCCGGGTTTTCTGGACGTCATGGTTGCCGAACTGGCTTTGAAGTTAAAAACGGCGGCCCTGGTGTCGGCGCACAAGCTGACGTTGGCCAGGTATTCTTTGGTCAAGCAGCCGGGCCGGCAGGCGGGCACCGGCGGCACTATCCGGGCGGCTCCGGCGGCCGGGCTGGTTCCGGAAGTGCCGGGAGATAGCTCGCCCCGCCGCCTGCTGGAGTCGGGGCAAGTTTACGGTTCTTCTCCGGTGGGTTCAATAGGAACAGGGGAACCCGGGGAAGGGGCATCCGGGGGGGAAGCAGTTCCGGCGGGAGATGGAGGGCAACGGATCGAAAGGACAAAAGTTGTCCGGCCGGAAACGGAGAGGGGCCGGGTCGAGCTCGTCGTGGTAGGTTCTTCCACCGGCGGGCCAGCCGCCCTGCAGACCCTGATCCCCGCCTTGCCGGCGAATTTCCCCGCCGCCGTGGTGGTCGTCCAGCACCATCCGCCGGGTTTTTCCGCGTCGCTGGCCGAGCATTTGGGCCGGCGCAGCCGGTTGAAAGTGCGGCACGCCGAAGCGGGCGACCCGGTGGCGCCCGGCCAG
>DAISHP010000026.1:3591-10956 GCA_036822475.1 Bacillota bacterium | reverse complement strand
TCAAGCAGGCCGCCGAATATTACTTCTGCGATTACTGGCGCGACACAATCACCGGGATCGGGATCGACATGGGGGACCGGGCGCACGTTGCCGTGGTGGCCCCCCTGGATTGGGAAGGAATCCGCTGCCTTTACTTCGAGGAACTGGACGTGGAGGACCTGGTGGAGCGGGTAAAAGTGCTGGAGAAAGCATTTAACGCCGGCGCGCTGGTAATCGACGCCATGCCGTACAAGACCGCCAGCAAGCAGGTGGTGCGCAGCCTGGAGAGGGCGGCCGGCTACATTCAATACTTCAAAGGCACGGACGTAAAGGAAAAGGAGGAAGGCGAAGGCGGCCGGGCGGTCAAGGTGGTGACCGTGGACAGGGACGAATCGCTGGACGAGACGACGGATCTTTTTGCCGCTTCTCCTCCCCTGGCCCTTCTCCCCCGCCCCCGCACGGTGGACGAGGAAAAGCTGCTGGAAACGGTGGAAAAGCACTTAAAAAGGCTGGTCAAAGAAAAGGACAAGGACAGCGAGGACGCGGCGATTCACTACAAGAGAAACGTGCCCAATCACTTTGGAATGGCAATCAACTCGGCCCGGATTGCGCTCTGGCTGGCCACCGGCAAGGGCGTCAAAACGGGACCGGTGGAATATACGACGGTAGTGAAAAGGAAAGCCAGATTTGGCAAGGGGGCGTACTAGGTGCCTATCTATGGTCCCAACGGAGAGATCTTAAGCACAAACAAGCCGATCACCCGCGAGATCGCCGTGGTGACCATTCGGGACCGCTATTCCTCCTACCCCTCCCAGGGCCTGACCCCGGAGCGCCTGGCCCGCATCTTCAAGGAGGCAGACCAGGGGGATATCTACCGGCAGATGGAGCTCTTCGAGGAGATGGAGGAGAAGGACACCCACCTTTTTTCCGTGCTGCAAACCAGGAAGGTGGCCGTGCAGGGGCTGGAGTGGGAGATCCTCCCCTACTCCGATTCCCGGGCGGACAAGAAGGCGGCCGCCCTGGTCCAGGAGGTCATGGAGTTTGAGGGCTTTGAAGACGCCGTCCTGGACCTGTTGGACGCCATCGGCAAAGGTTTTTCGGTTTGCGAAATCATGTGGGCGGTAGAGGGAGGCCGGGCGCTGGTCAAGGAGTTGCGCTGGCGCCACCAGAAGAAGTTCCGGTTCGGAGACCAGGACGAGCTGCGCCTGCTCACCGAAAGCGACCCGGCCGTGGGCATGGAGCTGCCCCCCAACAAATTCGTTTACCACCGGTACAAGGCCCGGTCAGGCCACCCCAGCCGGGCGGGGCTCTTACGGGTGTGCGCCTGGATGTACCTGTTCAAAAACTACGACATCAAAGATTGGGTAACTTTCGCGGAAGTCTACGGGATGCCCATCCGGGTGGGGAAATACGGCGCCAACGCCTCCAAGGAAGACAAGGACGCCCTGGTCCAGGCGCTGATCAACATCGGCAGCGACGCCGCGGGGATCATTTCCAAGGACACCGAGATTGAGTTTGTGGAGGCGGTCAAAAGCTCCAACGACGTGCACAAGACCCTGGCCGAATTTTGCAACGCGGAAATCTCCAAGGCGGTGCTGGGGCAGACCCTGACCACGGAGGTGGGCGAACGGGGGAGCTACGCGGCCAGCAAAACGCACGGTGAGGTGCGCCAGGATATCAAGGAGGCGGACTGCAAGGCGCTGGCGGAGAGCCTGCGCCGGGACTTGTTCCGGCCGATTGTGCGCTTCAACCTGGGGGAGGGCCCCCGGCTTCCCTACATCAAGTTCAAGTACGAACCGCCGGAGGACATGGAGCGCACGGCCAAGATCTACAGCATCGTGATCAAGGACATCGGCCTGCCGGTTTCGGCCGAGCACGTTTACGAGCGGTTCGGCATCCCCGCGCCGCGGGAGGGGGAAACGGTCCTTTCCCCGCCGGCCGGCGCCGTCCCGCTGGCGATGAAGGATATGATCCCCCTGGTCCTGGAAAACCGCCCCCCCGGTTTTACCCAGGCGCAGAGGCAGGTGGACAGTCTGGCCGACGGGGCGGTGCAGGAGAGCCTGCCCATATTCAAGGCGCTGCTCGCCCCCCTGCTGCAGCTGATTGAGCGCGCCGGCTCCCTGGAGGAACTGAAGAGAAAGCTCCCGGAAGCATACGCGGGGATGGATACGGCGGAGCTGGAGGACCTGCTGGCCCGGGCCATGTTCGTGGCCGACCTCTACGGCAGGTGGGCGGCCGGTGTTTAGCTTTGAATCCATGTCTTTCAGCCGGGCCATCGAATACTTCCGGGACAAGGTGCTCTTGACGCAGGAGCGGTTCGAGGCCCTGATCGACGAGTACAAGACCAAAGCTTTCGCGGTGGCGGGGATCGCTTCGCTGGACGTGCTGAACGACATTTACCAGGCCCTTTTAAAGGCCCTGGAGGAAGGGCTGACAATTAAAGAGTTCCGCGAGCTGGTGCAGGAAATCCCCCGGCGCAAAGGGTGGGAAGGGCTGCTCCCCTACCGGATCGACAACATCTTCCGCACCAACGTCCAGACGGCCTACAACGTGGGCCGGTACCGGCAGATGAGCGACCCGGATGTTATTAAGCGCCGGCCGTACTGGATGTACGACGCGGTGAACGATAAGAGAACGCGGCCCACCCACCGGGCGCTGGACGGCATGGTCTTTCCGGCTGACCACCCCTTTTGGGATACCTGGTACCCGCCCAACGGGTACCGGTGCCGGTGCGGGGTGCGCAGCCTCTCGGAGAGGGACCTCAAGCGCCTGGGGCTGGAGGTGAGATCCGAGGTGCCGGCCATGGTGGAGCCCCCCGGGCAGCCCGCCCGGCCGCTGCTGCCCGACCCCGGATTCGCTTACAACCCGGCGAAGGTGGCCTGGGAGCCGGACCTTACGAAATACCCGGAGCCGCTCCGGGAGGCTTACAGGAGAAAGCGGGGTGGATAGAAAGGTAACGGGAAAGTAACGGGAGAAAAAGGAGTGGTAACCATGCGGTAACCAAAAGGTAACGGTAAAGTAACGCAGGGTAACGGCCAGGTAACGGCGGTTACCTGGCCGTAAACACTGGAAAGCCTTGAAAATTCCGGCCCTTTTGAAGCATGGTAACGCCCGGTAACGGGGCCGGCAAGGAGGGTAACCATGGACAAAGCGAAGCAGGCCCAGGAAGCCCGGTCCAGGCGCTACAAGATCGGGATCAAACCCGGCGGCAACGTGACCATCCCGGGCGAGCACCGGGAGCGCTGGCCGGGAATTGAAGACGAAGACTACCTTGATCCGGTCAATTACCGCTACCCCTGCCCCAACGCGGAACAGACGCGGGTGGCCGCCCGGTACTGGGCGCAGGAGGACAACCGGCGGCAATACACCGAAGGCGAACAGGAGATCATCACCCGCCGGCTGGAGGAGAAAAAGAAGAAGTTCAAGATCGGCGAGTACGCCCAGGAAAACACGTATGCGGTCACCCTGACCAGCGACCTGGCCGCCCACCCGCCGGAGTGGGTCCAGCTCCTGCCCTTCGGCTATGTGAAATCCACCGAGGGGGATTTCACCGTCGATGAGGAGAGCCTGCGCGAAATCGTCAACCGCTTCCGGGAACGGGGCAATGACATCGTGATCGACTACGAGCACCAGACCTTGGGCGACGTAGTGGCCCCCGCGGCAGGCTGGATCAAAGAATTGGAAGGCCGCGGCCAGGCAGGGCTTTGGGCCAGGGTGGAGTGGAACGAGCGGGCCAGGCAGTACATCGCCAGCAAGGAATATCGCTACCTGTCCCCCGTGGTGCTGGTGCGCAGGGCCGACGGCAAGGCGGCGGCGATCCATTCCGTGGGGCTGACCAACGCGCCGGCGATCGACGGCATGCCGGCGCTGGTGAATAAAAACAAGGAGGCTGAAGAGATGAATTTGGCGGCAATTGCCAAGAAGCTGGGGCTGCCGGAAAACGCGACCGAAGAGCAGGTGCTGGCCGCCCTGGACGGTTTGCAGGCGCGCGCTGACCTGGTGGCCCACAAGGAAATTCTCACCCTGCTGGACCTCAAAGAAGACGCCAGGCTGGAAGAAGTAAAGGGCGCCGTCATCGCGCTCAAAAACCCCTCGGGCTACGTTTCCATCCAGCAGTTCAACGAGCTAAAGCAGAAGCTGGAAATCAAGGAGCGCGACGAGCTGGTGGCGCAGGCGCTCAAATCCGGCAAGGTAGCGCCGGCCCAGAAGGAGTGGGCGGAAGCTTACGCGCTCAAGGACCCTGACGGATTTAAGGCGTTCCTGGAGAAGGCCCCGGTGGTGGTGCCTGTGCAGGAGATAGTCGGGGGCAAGAGCGATCCGGCAAAGCAGGCCAAGCTGGAGGAAACCCAGGCGCTGGTCAACAAGATGCTGGGCATCACGGACGAGATTTTTAAAAAGTACGGGGGTGAAAGCGAGTAATGGCTGCGTTGACCAAGGACCGGAACACGACAAGAAAAATCGGCGGCCAGGCGGCCTACCCGGTGGCGGCCGGCGTGAAGATCTACGCCGGGGCGCTGGTCTGCATCAACGCCAGCGGCTACGCCGTGCCGGCAGCCGACACGGCCGGGCTGAAGCTCGTCGGCGTAAGCAGGCAATACGTGGACAATACCGGCGGGGCCGACGGCGCCCAGACCGTTTTGGTCTGGAAGGACGGTGTTTTCGATTTCGCGGCTGCCGGCATGACGGCCGCCGATGTGGGCAAGCCGGTATTTGTGGCCGACGATCAAACGGTGGCGCTGGCCACCACCAACGGGGTGGGCTGCGGCATCATCACCGAGGTGGAATCAGCGACAAAGGTGTGGGTGGACATTGACGAAGCCAACCGCCGGACGGGCCAGGCGCAGGCCAACAGCACGGCTGCTGACGTAGCCGGCGTAGTGGCCGATCTAAACGCGCTTTTGGCCAAGCTCCGGGCGGCCAGGATAATAGCCAGTTAAGGAGGGAAGCGGATGATCATTAACCAGGCGACCCTGCAGAGCATCTACAAGTCCTTTAAAACCCTTTTCAACGAAGCGCTCACCACCGCCCAGCCGGTCTACGAGCGGATCGCCACGGTGGTGCCGTCGGGCACCCGGGAAGAGGAGTACAAGTGGCTGGGCAAGATTCCGCGGATGCGCGAATGGATCGGCGACCGGGTAATCCAGAATCTGGCCGCCTACGGCTACACGATCAAGAACCGCGACTGGGAAGCGACCGTGGCCGTGGACCGGAACGACATCGAGGACGATACGATCGGCATTTACCGCCCGTTAATCCAGGCGTTGGGGCAGTCCGCCGCTTTGCACCCGGACGAGCTGGTTTTTGAGCTTCTGGTGAACGGTTTCACCTTGAAGTGTTACGATGGGCAGCCGTTTTTCGCACCCGAGCACGTGGACGGCGACCAGCCACCCCAGTCCAACATGACCACGGCGGCGCTTTCGGCTACCTCTTACGGCGCAGCCCGGGCGGCCATGATGAGCTTAAAAGACGAGCACGGCCGGCCGCTAAAGATTGTGCCTAACCTGCTCGTGGTTCCGCCGGCCCTAGAAAAAGTGGGCCGGGAAATTTTGCTTGCCGAGCGCGACGCCGCCGGCGCCACCAACCCTTGGCGCCAGACGGCGGAATTGCTGGTGGCGCCGGAATTGGCCGGCCACGACACCATGTGGTTTTTGTTTGACGTGAGCAAGCCGATTAAGCCGCTTATTTTCCAGCGCCGCCGGGCCCCCGAATTCGTGGCCCTGGACGATCCCCGGGATGAAAACGTTTTCATGCGGAAGGAGTACGTCTACGGCACGGACAGCCGGGACAACGCCGGCTACGGGCTGTGGCAGCTGGCTTACGGTTCCACCGGTACAACGTAAGGAGTGGGGCCGATGGTGCGCATAACAAGTAAGGTTGACGGCTACCGGCGGTGCGGGGTGCTGCACCCCGCCCGCCCTACCGATTACCCGGACGGGCAGTTTACCGGGGAGCAGCTGGCCATTTTAAAGGCCGATCCCTTGCTTGCCGTGGAAGAAATTCCAGAAGAAACCCCTTCGGGAGACGCCCCGGAAAAGCAAAAGGCAAAAAAGAAGGCGGAGTAAATGTACTGCACTTACGAGGACTTAAAAAACCGGGCGCCGGAGGCCAAGATCGTTGAGCTGGTGGACGATGAGGGCGCCGGAGTCCTGACCCCCCAGGGGCAGCAGCGGATCGATCAGGCCATCGCCGCCGCGGTAGACGAGATCAATCCGTACTGTATGAAGCGCTATCCGGTGCCCTTTAATCCGGTACCGGGGATCATCAGGAACGCCGCCGCGGACATCGCCCTGTACAACCTTTTCACCCGGCGGGGCTACGACGAGGAGAGCGCGGACAAGAGCATCCTGGAGCGCTACAAAAACGCCGTGCGGATCCTGGAGGGTATTTCCGCCGGCAGGATCACCCTGGGGCAGCCTGAGCCCCCGCCGGAATCGGGGGTCAGCTTTAACAGCGGGGAGCGGCGGTTCTCCCGGAAAAAGCTGGAGGCGTTTTAGGTGGGAGTCAAGCTCGAAGGGGATTGGTCGAAACTGGAGAACAACCTGCACCGGCTGGTCCGGCTGAACTTCACCGCCCTGCACAAGGAGATCGGGGAATACCTGGTTTCCAGCACCCAGGAGCGCTTCGACACCGGAACGGCCCCGGACGGCACCAGGTGGCCCCCCTCTCTGCGGGCGCGCTCAGAAGGCGGCCAGACCCTGCGGGACACCAACATTTTGCGCAATTCGATCGATTACGCGGACCGGCCCGACCGGGTAGAGGTGGGCACCAACGACAGGCGGGCGCCGGTCCACCAGTTCGGGGCGACCATCCGGCCCAAAAGGGCGAAACACCTGCGCTTTAAGGTGGCCGGGCGCTGGGCGCGGAAGAAGGAAGTGGAGATCCCGGCCCGACCGTTTTTGGGGATCAGCCCTGACGACGAGAAAGAGATCGAGAAGATCATCAGGGATGCCCTGGAGGAAGTGCTCAAATGAGGAGCGTTTGCGAAGCGTATCTGGTCCAGGCGCTGCAACAGGCCGGCGTCGTTAACGTCTACACGGAACCGAAGGACGCCGCCGCCCACACGGTGGTACCCTACGCGGAAGTGCTCTGGGGCGACGAGCGCCTGCGCTTCGACGGCTCCCTGGTGGCCGGCTATGACGGCACGGACGACCAGGGCCGGCCGGTGCGGATCTTGCGCCGCCGGATCTACCAGCGGACCTTGCCGGCGGAAGTGAAGATCGTCCACCGGGAAGGGCAACTGGCCGCCGTCGCGGATGCCTTTGTGGCCGGCCTGGCCCGCCGGATCTTCGACGGCCGGGAAAACGCCATCCTGATCAGCCTTTCTACCGGCGCATCCGAAGAGAGCGCCAGCAGATTGAGAGGAAAAGAAGTAACCGTTTTTCTCAT
>DAISHP010000026.1:0-3491 GCA_036822475.1 Bacillota bacterium | reverse complement strand
CATCCGAAGAGAGCGCCAGCAGATTGAGAGGAAAAGAAGTAACCGTTTTTCTCATCACGTTTGAGGGAGGGGTGTATAAAGAGCAGACAAAGCAGCTTTTTGATTTAGGGACGCAGGTGGTCATTGAATTCGAGACGGGAGGGATTTAAGTGACCGAGGAGAAAAAAGCGAAAGGCAAAGAGATGCCGGTAGAAATGCGGACGATTGAAGAATTGGCGGAAAAAAACAACGTGCCCCGCTGGGCGATGGCCGGTCTGAAGGTGGCCCGGGGGTGGGGCGCCGGCAAGGTCGTCACCGAGGCCGAATTTTTGGCGGCGCTGAACAGTTGGCTTTCCGGGCCGATGAGGAGGGAAAAGTAAATGCCTTTACCGGATGTGAACGTAAAGATTTTGGACGGGGGCCTGGGGCTTTTGTCCCCCAGCGCGGCGGGCCTGCAGGCCAAGGTGGGCGTATGTTCCGCCGGGACGGTCAACGAAATCGTGGCCGTAAGCAGCCCGGGGGACATCGCGGACAAATTCGGCACCGGCCCGCTGGCCAACGCCCTTTACGACGCCTTCGCGGCCGGGGCCAGCATCATCTATGCGGTGCGGGCGGAGGGAGACATCGCCGGCACGGTGGGGACCGTGACGGCCACCAAGACCGGCCAGGGGGACGTGACCGCGAACGGAAGCCCCCTGGACGAATACGAAGTGATTGTGGAGATCGTCGACCCGGGAGCGAAAAACCAGGCAACCTTTAAGTACAGCCTGGATGGCGGGGACACGTGGAGCGAGAAAATTACCGTCCCGACGGGCCTGACGTACGACATCCCGGGCACGGGAATTACCCTGAGCTTCACGGAGTACGTGACCGATCCCCCCAAATCCTTTTTGACGGGGGACAAATACACGTTTAACACCACGGCGCCGAAGGCCAGCGTGGCCAAGGTGAACGCGGCCATCGACGTGCTGCTGAATTCGGCTTACCTGTTCGAATTCATCCACGTGGTCGGGGAGTCGGACGCGGCAATGTGGGCTGCCCTGGCCAGCAAGGCTACGGAAGCGGAAAACAAGTTCCGCTTTATCCACTTCCTGGCCGAAGCCCGCGGACCTGACAACACCGAGACCGTGGACACCTGGGTAAACGCCCTGTTGACGGAAAAGGCCAGCTTCGCCAGCAAGCGCGTTTCCATCTGTGCCGGGCGCTTCGAACTGGTGGACATGGGCACCGGCCGGGTGGTGGACCGGAACGGCGCCGGCCTTTACTCCGGGAGGGTTTCTGCTGTGCCGGTAGGCATCTCCCCCGGCAGGGTGATGGATGGCCCCCTGCCCGCCGTGGTGGACTTAAGACCGAAGGGGATCAACGACGGGCATATCCTTGCCCTGGACGAGGCCGGGTTTATCACTTTCCGGCAGTACATCGGCTTGAGCGGCTTCTACATCACCAACGGGCGCATGGCGGCCGAACCCATTTCCGATTATCGTTTTGTGGAGCTGCGCCGGCCGATGGACAAAGCCTGCGCCCAGGTGCGGATGACGGCGCTGCGCCAGGAGCACGCGGAAATCGACCCGCTCAACCTGGAGAAAAGCCTGGCGGCGATCGAAGCGCAGCTGAGCGCGCCGCTGGACGCCATGGCCGGCGCCGGCGAAATCGCCCGGGGGCGGGTGGTCATCCCGCGGGACCAGGACGTGCTGGCAACCTCCACTTTGCGAGTGAAGGTGCGCATCGTTCCGCTGGCGATCATGCGCTGGATTGAAGTTGAAATGGGCTACGAGAACCCCTTCCAGAAAGCGTAAAGGAGGTGCCGGGCAGTGATTAACGGAAAAAGCTACAGCTGGGAGGACATCAGCGTAGTTTTGCCCTACGGGGAAATCGTCGGCTTTACGGATATCGAATACTCCGAGAGCAAGGAATTTGAACCGGTTTACGGCAAGGGCTCCAATCCTTACGGGTACGGTTCGGGCAATTATTCCGCGGAGGGCAAGGTCACCCTTTCGCGGGAGGAGCACGGCAAACTGGTGGCCTACGCCAAAAAGCTGGGGCGTTCGCTGACCACCCTGCCCCCGTTCACTATTTCCGTCAGCTACGCCAACGAGGACCAGCCGACGGTAACCGACATCTTGAAATCAGTCAAAATCGCCAAGGTCAGCAGCGGCGCCAGCCAGGGGGATAAGTCGCTGAAGGTGGAGTACGAACTGAAGATCTTCGGCGGGATCTGGTGGAACGGTATGGAGCCCAACGCGCCGGGGTACGGAAAAGGTTAAGAAATTGTTGCCGGGAGGGATAAATAATGGATTTTGTCTCCGCTGAGCAGATCCAGGAGTGGAAAAAAGAATACGGAGAGGTTTACGAAGTGCGCAGCGATTCGGAAGAAGAAACCGCTCTGCCTGTTTTATACTTCCGGAAGCCGAATCGCCAGGACCTCTCCAGGCTGTTCAAAGAAATCATGCAGGACATCTACAAAGCACTGAATAACCTGATTTTTGCCTGCTTGCTTTACCCTTCGGCGGAAGTGGTAAGAAAGGCTTTTGACGACAAGCCGGGCCTGGTGCTGTCCGTCGGAGGGGAGCTGCAAAAGGCGGTCGGCGCCAATCGGAATTTTTTCACGAGAGAATTATAGCGGGGGTGAAAGCCCTGGAGGAAGAGGGGCTGGCCCAGGCGGAGGCGCTGGTTGGCCTTTATTTCGAGATGACGCAGGCGGAGATCGCGGGGCTGGACGACGCCACCTTTGTGGAACTGGCCGCCCGGGCGTACTTTTACGAGGAGCGCCGGGCGCTGGCGGTGAAGCGCGGGGTGCTCATGGCGCTGGCCGAGGCGTTCAAAAAATAAAGGCCGGCGCCTAGCGCCGGGGTTTTGCGGAGTTCCACCCTTCCTGCCAGCCTTCTTTGAGGGCCGTAAGGAATGGCTTTGGTTTGCCGTATTTGGCTTCAAAGGCTTGATCTACCTCTTTGCACTTTTCTTTTGCTGACGAGGTGAAGTCTTTAAAAATCCATAATAGCGTTGGAATCCCGTATCTGATATTCGCGTACACAAAGCCGATCAGGCAGCCGATCCCGAAGAGGATTAAAAACACAATCAAGAACGTGAACATTTTTCCAAACCCCCTTTCCTCCTCAGCATAAACTTTTTCGGGGAGCGTGTCAAGATGGAAGCGTTGTATAATCTCGCGGTGATGGTCAGCGTTCTGGACAAGTTCACCGGGCCGGTCCAGAAGATGGCCCAAACGCTGAGCCAGTTTGAAAAAAATATCCAGGCCGCCAAGGGCATGATCGACTTCGGGAACCGGATGGCCGTTTCCGGGACCATGCTGCAGGGCGCGGCGGAGAAGATGATCCGCAGCCTGGCCGGGATCATGACGCCCACCGTGGAGGTCCAGCGTTCGCTGGGCGAGCTTGCTTCCGTGGGGATAAAGAACCTGGACGCGGTGGCCAACGCGGCGACCAGTTTCGTCCGGGACTGGTCGGGGGTAACCAAAGCGCAGTTCATCTCCGCGGCTTACGACATCAAATCGG
>DAISHP010000025.1:0-11549 GCA_036822475.1 Bacillota bacterium | reverse complement strand
TATCCTCGGCCGGCGCCCGGACGGATACCACGAGATCGCAACAGTAATGCAAACCCTGCAGCTCGGCGACCACCTGGTGTTTTCGCCGGCTGAGGACGGGATCTTTTTGGCCTGTGACCATCCGGAAGTGCCCGCCGGGGAGGACAATCTGGTCTACCGGGCGGCGCGGCTGCTGAAGGAAGAGACGGGAAAAAAAGGCGGGGCGAAGATTTACCTCTGGAAGAAGATCCCCATGGCGGCCGGACTGGCCGGGGGATCGGCGGATGCCGCCGCCGCTTTAAAAGGTCTGAACAGGTTGTGGGGGCTCGGTTTAACTCCCGGAGAGTTAATGTCCCTGGGGGCGCGGCTGGGCGCCGACGTTCCGTTTTGCCTTGCCGGCGGAACGGTTCTGGCCCGCGGCAAAGGGGAAGCGCTGGAAACGCTGCCCCGCCTGCAGGGATTGGGGGTAGTCCTGGTGAAACCACCTTTTGGCGTTTCCACCGCCCGGGCGTATCAGCTGTACGATCGGATGAGCGGCGGCGCCCGGCCGGATCAGGCAGATCGGCCCGATCTTCAGGCCATGCTTGCCGCCGTGGCAAAAAAAGACGCCGGCGCCATCGGCCGCCTGCTGGCAAACGTCTTCGAGCCTGTGCTCACCGACGTTTACCCGGAAATAAGGGGCATTAAAAAAGCCCTTTTGGAAGCGGGGGCCCTGGGTGCCTGTTTGAGCGGCAGCGGGCCCACGGTTTTCGGCCTTTGGAGAAGCGAGGAACAGGCCCAAAAGGCGGCCGGCCGCTTAAAACTTCCCCCCAACTGTACGGTCCTGGTCACTGCCACCGCCTGACTGAAAATAAGATTATTGATTTTCCGGTTGCCGTCCTTAATGGGGCGGGTTGCTTGCAGGATTTTTTGATTTCAAGTAAAATTGGAGAAAAATTTACCGCGGAGGAATTTTTATGAAGCAACAAAGGTTTATCCCCGTCAAGCTGGATAACTACCAGCCTTTACGGGACGTCGTTTTTGAAACGCTGCGGGACGCGATCATCCAGGGCCGGCTCAGGCCCGGCGAGCGGCTGATGGAAATTCAGCTGGCGGAAGAAATGGGCGTCAGCCGCACCCCGGTCCGGGAGGCCCTGCGCAAACTGGAGCTGGAAGGCCTCATCGTGATGATTCCCCGCAAGGGAGCGTACGTGGCGGGCATTTCGGTAAAAGACATCGTCGATGTTTTTGAAGTGCGGGCCGCCCTGGAAAGCCTGGCGGCCGGCCTGGCCGCGGAAAGAATTACCGATCAGGAGCTGGAGGAGCTGGAGAGGGCGCTGGTGCAAATTTCGGAGGCCAGCGGCAGCAATCTGGACGCGGTGGTGCAAACCGACACCAACTTTCACGAAATCATCTACCGGGCCAGCCGCAACCAGCGGCTGACGCAGTTGATTACGAACCTGCAGGAGCAGATTCAGCGTTTCCGGACCACTTCCCTGGCCCAGCCCGGGCGGACGAAGACAGCCATTGAGGAGCACCGGAAAATTGTGGAAGCAATCAGCGAGCGGAATGTGGAACTGGCCCAGGCCCTGGCCAGAGAGCATATCGAGAACGCCGAGCAAAGCCTGTTGAGCGTCCTGCGGGAGGCTGAGTGACCGTGGTGGGCGCAGTAGTTTTGGCCGGCAGCCCGAACAACGGCCTGCTGAAGGAGTGCAGTTCCGCGTCCTACGAGGCGCTGATCCCGATCGGCCCCCGGCTGATGGTGGAATACGTGTGCGACGCCCTGCGGGCCTCGGCTCAGGTGGGGCCGGTGGTGGTGGTGGGGCCGGCGGAGGAGCTGGCGGACGTGCTGGCTTCCCGGGGGGTCCGGGTGGTGCCGGCGGGAAAAACGGCTTTGGAAAACGTCCAGATCGGGATTAATGCCCTGCCGGCGGTAAAGCGGGTTTTGGTGGTCACTTCCGACGTTCCCCTGTTAACCGCCGAGGCCGTGGACGATTTTCTGGGGCAGTGTCGGGACGAGACTGTCGATCTCTACTACCCCATCGTTTCCCGCAGCACGGTGGAGGGCCGCTTTGCCGGCGTGAAGCGCACTTACGTGAGCTTAAAAGAGGGTGTCTTCACCGGGGGCAATTTATTTTTGGTCAACCCGGAAATTTTTCCCCGCTGCCTGCCCAGGGGGGAACAGCTGGTGGCGGCCCGTAAGAATCCCCTGCAGTTGTCGCGCCTGGTGGGTCTGACCTTTTTAATTAAATTTGTCACCCGCCGCCTGAGCCTGCAGGAAGCGCAAACGAAGGTGTCCCGGCTGCTGGGGATCAAGGGGGTGGCGGTGATCAGCCGCTACCCGGAGGTGGGCCTTGACGTGGATAAGCCCGGGGACCTGGAGCTGGTGACGAAAATCTTAAGCGCGTGAGGGCAAAGGTGATTTTTCTTTGGAGGCCCGTTTGAACGTAGATTTGAACGTAGAGGAGATCCAAAAAGCCGCGCGGCGCTTAGAAGGGGTAATTCACCCCACTCCCCTTGATTTTTCGGCCACCTTCAGCCGCCTGACCGGCAGCCAGGTCTATCTTAAACTGGAAAATTTGCAGAAAACCGGTTCCTTTAAAATCCGGGGCGCCTACAATAAAATTTGCACCCTGGACGAGGCTTCCCGGCAGAAAGGGGTCATCGCCGCCTCGGCGGGCAACCACGCCCAGGGGGTGGCCTATGCGGCCACGCGGGCCGGGATCACCGCGCTCGTGGTGATGCCCGAAAATGCGCCCGTGACAAAGGTGACGGCCACCCAGGGCTACGGCGCGCGGGTGGTTCTGGCCGGGGAGGACTACGACCAGGCTTTTGCCCACGCCCTGGCCCTGCAGAAGGAAACGGGGGCTGCCTTCATCCACAGTTTTGACGACTCCGAAATAATTGCCGGGCAGGGGACGATCGCGCTGGAACTGCTCGCCGGGCTGCCCGATCTGGACGCCGTCGTGGTTCCGGTGGGGGGCGGCGGCCTGATTGCCGGGATCGCCCTGGCCGCGAAAACCCTCCGGCCGGCGGTGAAGGTGATCGGCGTCCAGGCGAAAAGCGCGCCGGCGGTTTATCTTTGCTTTCACCAGCGGGAAAGCGCGCCTCCCCCGGCAGGCCGGACCATTGCCGACGGAATCAACGTGCGCCGGCCGGGGAGGCTTACCAGCGAGCTGATTGCGCGTTTTGTGGACGACGTCGTCCTGGTGGACGAAGAGGAAATTGCCGAGGCGATTCTGCTCCTGCTGGAACGCTCCAAGCTGGTGGTGGAAGGGGCGGGCGCTGTAGGGCTGGCCGCCCTCCTGCACGGGAAAATTTCCCTGCCGGGGAAAAAGGTGGCGGTGGTTTTAAGCGGCGGCAACGTGGATATCAATATCGTTTCCATCATTATCGAGCGCGGCCTGGTCAAATCGGGCCGCCGCCTGAGAGTGAGCGTCCTCCTGCCGGACCAGCCGGGGAGCCTTTCGCGGCTGCTGGCCCTGCTGGCCGCCGCCCGCGCCAACCTCATCTCCGTCAGCCACGACCGCATTAAACCGGAAGTGCCCTTAAGAGAAGCGGAAGTCAACCTCGTGCTGGAAACCCGGGACCAGGACCACCGGCATTTAATTCTGGATACGCTGGCCCAGAACGGGTATCAAGTTAAAAAACATTTTAACTAAACTGGAAATTTACAGGATTTTTTGCAGGAATTTTTTTGGCAATGGAGAAAAAACATGAAGGACGGAACTTTGGGAGGAAGGTGGTGACAGCAAGATGACGGTTACTGATGTCCGGGTGCGGAAAATCCTGAATGAAGGGAGAATGAAAGCCATTGTTTCAGTAACGCTGGACGATATGTTCGTAATTCATGACGTAAAAGTGGTCGAGGGGAACAACGGTTTATTCGTGGCCATGCCCAGCCGGAAAATGCCCGACGGAGAGTTTCGCGACATTGCTCATCCGATTAATCCGTCGGCGAGGGAATTGATTCAGAGTGCGGTTTTAAGGGCATACGAGAGCGCGATTTAGGGAAAAGAAGAAAAAAGCAGGTTTTCGTTTTCGGAGCGGGAGTTTTGGGGTTACTAAACTCTCTCTTTTTTTAAAAGGAAAAAGTAAATTTTTGTTGAATATGAAGAATAGAGTATAATGAACCGATCCCTGCGGGGATTGGGTGATGTGATGATCGCGTCCGGCGGCCGAACGACCGGCGACAAAATTGGGGAGGGGCGGCATGGAACTGGCAGCGGTAATTTTGGCGGCAGGGAAGGGCACGCGGATGAAATCCGATTTGCCCAAAGTGTTGCATAAAGTAGGCGGCCGGCCGATGGTCAGCTACGTTCTGCAGGCCGTAAAAGGATCCGGCAGCAAGCGGGTCATCATGGTGGTTGGCCACCGGGGGGAACTGGTGGCGCAGACTTTTGGGGAGCAGGCGGAAATAGTTTTTCAAGAACCCCAGCTGGGTACGGCCCACGCCCTGCTGCAGACGAAAGAGGCGCTGGCCGGTTTCGGCGGGCACCTGCTGGTGCTGCCCGGCGACACGCCGCTGGTTACGGGCGATACCCTGCGGGACTTTCTGCAGGCACATCAGGAATCCGGCGCCTGCGCCACAGTGCTGACGGCCGTTTTGGAAAATCCCGCGGGGTATGGCCGGGTGGTGCGGGACGGTACCGGTCGGGTGGTGAAAATAGTGGAGCAAAAAGACGCCGCCCCCGCTGAGCTCACGATCAAAGAAATCAACACCGGGATTTACTGTTTTTCCGCGCCGGGGTTGTTTGACTATTTAAGCCGGATTAAGGCGGAAAACGCGCAAAAAGAATACTACCTGACCGATCTGATCGAAATCTACATTCGAAATGACCGGCCGGTGGCGGCGCACCGGGCGGCGCAGCCGGAAGAAATCATGGGGATTAACGACCGCCGCCAGCTGGCGGAAGCGGAAAAGATTTTGCGCCGCCGTAAAACAGACGAGGTGATGCTTTCCGGAGTAACCATCATTGATCCGGGAAGCACTTTTCTTGATCCGGAGGTCGTCATCGGGCGGGATAGTGTAATCTACCCCTTTACGGTGATTGAGGGCAGCAGCGTCATCGGGCGAAACTGCCTCATCGGACCGGGGGCGCATTTAAAAAACGTCCGCCTCGGAGAAAATGTATACGTAGTTAATTCTGTGGTCATAGAAAGCATTATCGAAGACAATTGCAGCATCGGCCCCTTCGCTTACATCCGGCCCGGCTGCCACCTGAAGCAAGGGGTAAAGGTGGGTGATTTTGTAGAACTGAAAAAGACCGTGGTGGGCGAGCACAGCAAGGTGCCGCACTTGAGTTATCTGGGCGATGCCGCGGTAGGGGCCGGGGTTAACATCGGCGCGGGGACGATCACCTGCAATTACGACGGTGTCCGCAAGTGGCCGACGTACATCGGCGACGGCGCCTTTATCGGAAGCAACACGAACCTGGTGGCGCCGGTGGAAATCGGGGCCGGGGCGGTGATTGGCGCCGGTTCCACCATCACCAAAAGCGTCCCCCCGGGCGCGCTGGGGGTTGCCCGCGGCCGGCAGCGGATTGTGGAAAGATGGTCGGACCGGATAAGAAAGCGGGAAAACGGAGGGGCGGAGCCCGGTTAAGCTGCCGCGAGCCGCGGTGCGCTCTTTTCGCGAAAGCCGGGAAGGAGCGGGGACAACACGATGTCCCCGGCAGGTGAAGTGAATATGTTCGGCTGGTTCGGTCAACCAGGTTATCTTGAGCAAAGCGGGGTGGACAGGTGTCTTTAAGTAAACGGTTGAAAATTTTTACCGGCAACGCCAATCCGGAATTGGCCCGGGAAATTGCCCAGTACCTGGGGGTGTCGTTGGGAGAAGCAAAAGTTTCCCGCTTTTCCGACGGGGAAATTCAGGTGAGAATTAACGAAAGCGTGCGGGGGACGGATGTTTTTATCGTCCAGCCCACCTGTACGCCGGTCAACGAGCATTTAATGGAGCTGCTGGTCATGGTGGACGCGGTGCGCAGGGCGTCGGCCCGGCGGATTACCGCCGTCATCCCTTACTACGGCTACGCCCGGCAGGACCGCAAGACCCGCGCCCGGGACCCCATTACCGCCAAGCTGGTGGCCAACCTGCTTACGGCCAGCGGCGCCCGCCGGGTGGTTACCATGGATCTGCACGCCGGACAGATCCAGGGCTTTTTCGACATCCCGGTCGATCACTTGCCCGGTGTGCCCATTCTGGCCCAATATTTTCTGCAGCAAAAACTGGATAACGTGGTGGTGGTTTCTCCCGACCACGGAGGAGTGACCAGGGCGCGGGACCTGGCGGAGCGCATTGGCGCCCCTCTGGCCATTATCGACAAGCGCCGGCCGGAACCCAACGTGGCCGAAATCATGAATATCATCGGGGAGATCAAAAACAAAAAAGTGATCATGATCGACGATATTATCGATACAGCGGGTACCATCGCCCAGGGCGCCGAAGCGCTGAAAGCGTGGGGGGCCACGGAGATCTTCGTCTGCTGTACGCACCCGGTCTTGAGCGGGCCGGCCTGTGAGCGCTTAAACCAGGCTCCGATCAAAGAAGTGGTGGTGACCAATACGATTCCCCTGGCCGCTAAGAACTTATCCAAAAAAATAAAAGTGCTTACCGTGGCGCCCCTTTTGGGGGAGGCGATTATCCGCATCCACGAGGACCTTTCGGTAAGCAAGTTATTTGATTAAGCCTGGAGCGGCCGGCCGTGGGTCACCAAAAGCAAAAGCGTAAAAAGGACGACTGCCCGGTTGTTAAGTCTCTATTTTAATCTCCTCTTTATTCCGGCCATCTTCCGGAGTAATGTTTTCCGGGATGATGTTTTCCTGGGGAGCGATGTTTGGCGGGGCCTGTTCCTTTCGCCCGCCGTTGTTTGTTTTCCGCCGGAAGGGGAAACTAATCCCGGCGCCCAGCTCGCGGCTTTTGTGCACGGCGCTGCTCCAGGCATGAGTGGCCGTATTTTTCACGGAGCGCAGGGTATCCTGAAAGCCCCCTTCGACTTTGACCAGGTTATTTAAACAATCGTCGGTACAGACCGTCACCTGCTTGCCCAGGGTACGGATGAAACTGGCGTCCAGGTAGGCCCGGCCCTGCATCAGGTGATTGAACATCCCCTCCGAAAATTCCAGGCCGACAATTTCACCGGTTTGCAGATCGATATAAAATTCGTCCACCTGGCCCAGAATGGTGCCGTTTTCCAGGACGATGCGGGTGCCTGTTACGTCTACCTTATCCCTGGTCAATTTCAATATTTCCGGCAGGGTGGCTCCTCTTTGCAGGGAGTTGCTCCGTTCCACGGTAATGGCGTTTTCGCCGACGCTGCGGAGCTGGCTAAAGGGGATGAATTTTTGCTCTTTTAGCCACCCCTTTTCTTCAATGATCAGGGCAACAACCGCTTTTTTGGCGGGATCGATCACCAGCCCCTTGACTTTGCCGATTTGCTGGCCTTCTTTCAGGCTGAAGACGGGCAGGTTGAGGAGTTGTTTGCTTTTGCGCATGGTTTTCTCATCCTCCCTCGAATATAGATATGCGCAAAGAAGTCGCGGCATGATAACGGGGAGAAAAAATGATGTTGATTGTTGGGTTGGGAAATCCCGGTCCGGAATATGCCAAAACCCGTCACAACGTGGGGTTTATGGTCGTGGAACGCCTGGCGGCACAGACCGGCGCAGCCGGGACCGGCCCGGTCCGGTGGCACTTACGGTGCCGGGCCCTTGTGGCGGAAGCTTTTTTTCAGGGGCAAAAGGTGATTTTGGCCAGGCCCCAGACTTACATGAACAACAGCGGGGAGGCGGTGGCGCCCCTTTTGCGCTGGTACGGATTGGCCCCGGCGGATTTGCTGGTGATTTGCGACGATCTGGACCTCCTCCCGGGACAAATCCGGATCCGAAAAAAAGGCGGGGACGGCGGGCACCGGGGCTTGAAATCAGTTATCGCCGCCCTGGGCACGAACGAATTTGCCCGCCTGCGCATCGGGATCGGCCGGCCGGAGGAGCCGGCGGGGGACGTCATCCGGTGGGTTCTGGGCTGTTTTAACCCGCAAGAGGCGCCCGTGATAGAGGAGGCCCTGGCCAGGGCGGTTCGGGCGGTGTGGGTAATTTTAAGCGAAGGTATCGAGAAGGCGATGAACCAGTTTAACTGATCATGCCGGTTCAGTACAACTCTCGCTGGCAAATGACCCTGCTTTCATTTGCGCAGGAAAGCAGTTTTTTCTTCTTCGGTGCAGTTTTTTCTTTAGACTTGACAATTCGGCAGGAGTCGCCTATAATTAAAGTGTCATGAAAATGGGGCTGTGGCGCAGAGGGAGCGCGCTTCCTTGGCATGGAAGAGGCCGCGGGTTCGATTCCCGCCAGCTCCACCACCGGCAAAAAGCCCCCCATCCTGTACGTCGGGCGGGGGGTTTCTTCATTCTTGTTTTCCAAAATATTTTGTGGTACAATGCGACAGGGATTGCGCAGATAGCGGAAGATTAAAAAAGTAATGGCACAGGTAATCCACTTGTCTGAAAAGCATGTTATAAGTCGGGAGGAGAACCTGGTGAGCTTAAAGGAGCGGTACGATTTTCGCGAAATCGAGAAAAAGTGGCGGCAGCGCTGGGCCGAACAGGAGCTCTACGCCGTCGAGGATTTCAGCGCGCGGCCGAAATTTTACTGCCTGGAAATGTTTCCTTACCCCTCGGGTAAGTTGCATATGGGCCACATCCGCAATTACTCCATCGGCGATGTGCTGGCGCGTTTTAAAACCATGCAGGGGTACAATGTCCTGCACCCCATGGGCTGGGACGCCTTCGGCCTGCCGGCGGAAAACGCGGCCATCAAGCACGGGAACATCCACCCGGCGGACTGGACCATGGCCAACATCCGGACCATGCGCGAGCAACTCAAACAGTTGGGGGTCAGCTACGACTGGCGCCGGGAAATCGCCACCTGCCACCCCGGCTATTACAAATGGACCCAGTGGCTTTTCCTGCAGCTGTACCACCGCGGCCTGGCCTACAAAAAGAAGGCGGCCGTTAACTGGTGCCCTTCCTGCGCCACCGTGCTGGCCAACGAGCAGGTCATCGGCGCCGGGGTCTGCGAGCGCTGCAAAACGGAAGTGGAGAAGCGCGAACTGGAGCAGTGGTTCTTTAAGATTACGGATTACGCCCAGCGTTTGCTGGACGACCTGCAGCTGCTCACCGGCTGGCCGGAGAAGGTCAAAATCATGCAGGAAAACTGGATCGGGCGCAGTGAGGGGGCGGAAATCAAATTTCCGGTCGCCGGGATGGACGAGGAGATCACCGTTTTCACCACCCGGCCGGACACCGTTTTCGGCGTCACTTACATGGTGCTGGCTCCCGAGCACCCGCTGGTGGAAAAGTTGATTGCCGGCCGGGCGCAGGCGCAGGCGGTGCGCTCCTTCGTCCGGGAAGTCAGCCGCTTGAGCGAAATTAACCGCACGGCGGCGGACGCGGAGAAAACCGGCCTGTTTACCGGGGCCTCCTGTCTTAACCCTTTAACAGGCGAGCAGGTGCCGATCCTGGTGGCCAACTACGTCTTGCTGGAGTACGGCACCGGTGCCGTGATGGGCGTGCCGGCCCACGACCAGCGCGACTTCGAATTCGCCCGCAAGTACAACCTGCCCATTCGAGTGGTTATTCAGCCGCCGGGGGAGGAATTGGACCCCGCAACGATGACTGAAGCCTACGTAGGCGAGGGAGTGATGGTCAATTCCGGCATTTTTAACGGCCTGCCCAACCAGGAGGGCATCCGGGCGGTGATTAAATACCTGGAGGAAAAAGGATTGGGACGCGGGCGGGTAGTCTTCCGCCTGCGGGACTGGCTGATTTCTCGCCAGCGCTACTGGGGGGCGCCCATCCCGATCGTGTATTGCGACCGCTGCGGGATCGTGCCCGTGCCGGAAAAAGATCTGCCGGTGATGCTCCCGTACGACGTCGCCTTTAAGCCGACGGGGCAGTCCCCTCTGGCCGACTGCCCGGAATTTCTCCATGCCGACTGCCCGGCCTGCGGCGGACCCGCCCGGCGGGAGACGGACACGATGGATACCTTTATGTGTTCGTCCTGGTATTATTACCGTTACACCAGCCCGCGGGAAGAGACGGCGGCCTGGGATAAGGCGAAGGTGGACCACTGGCTGCCGGTGGACCAGTACATCGGCGGGGTGGAGCACGCTATCCTGCACTTGCTGTACTCGCGCTTCTTTACGAAAGTGCTTTATGATCTGGGCCTGGTCAGCAACGTCGAGCCCTTTACCAACCTGCTTACCCAGGGAATGGTTTTGAAAGAAGGGGCCAAGATGTCCAAGTCGAAGGGGAACATCGTCAGCCCGGAAGAAATTATCGAAACCTACGGCGCCGACACGGCGCGCCTGTTTATCCTGTTTGCCGCCCCGCCGGAGCGGGATCTGGAGTGGAGCGACCAGGGGGTGGAAGGCTGCTCCCGCTTTTTAAACCGGGTGTGGCGGCTGGTGGCGCCGCTGGCGGAAGAGCTCCCGGCGGCCCCCTCGATCCCGGCGGGGGAGTTAACCGGTGTGAACAGGGAAATGCGCCGCCTGACCCACCAGACCATCAAGAAAGTGACCGAGGATATCGCCGTCCGGTTTAATTTCAACACTGCCGTCAGCGCCATTATGGAGCTGGTCAACGGGCTGTACCAGTACCGGGAAGTCCCGGCCGCCGACCGCGATCCGGCCGTTCTGCGGGAGGCCGTGGAGAGCCTCTTGCTTTTGCTGGCGCCATTTGCCCCCTTTATCACCGAAGAACTCTGGCAGGGCACCGGGCACCAGGGGAGCATCCACAAACAAAGCTGGCCGGAGTACGATCCCGCCGCGCTGGTGGAGGACGAAGTGACGATTGTCGTGCAAATCAACGGCCGCGTCCGCGACCGCGTGGTGGTGCCCCAGGGCATTTCGACGGACGAAATGGTCGACCGCGTCCTGGCGCAGCCGCGCGTCCGGCAGTTGACGGAAGGAAAGAGGATTAAGAAGGTGATCCCGGTGCCGGGGAAGCTGGTCAATATCGTGGCCAGTTAAGCACAAAGGCACAAAGGGACAAAGGCACTTAAGGCACTAAGGGATAAAGAGATATTCATGGAATATGTTACTTTGTGCTTTTGTGCCTGGTATTTTAGATTAGACCCTGTACCGCTTTCTCGCGGTACCAACAAAGGATGGAAATTGGCGGACCACCGTTCTACTTTGAAAAAAATGCCGGGTGCCTTTGAGCGGCAGCCGGCATTTTGCACCTATCTTATTTTCCAACCGGTTTTTCGATCTCTTTCCCCCTCCTGATTTAACTTTTCAGTTTGAATGTTTCGCATTTGGTGTGGGGCGACATGTCGGCTTTGCTCACCCCGTTGCGCTCTACCTGAATCATGGAAGCGTGGCACATGACGTCTTTATTGTAGTGGCATTCGGTAACGCTGCATTTGATTTGGGGCATGGTTTCACCTCCTTCAAGGCTTTATTTTAACCCTGCGGAGGTAAATCTATTCTTCCCCTGTTTTTGGAATTAGCTGCTTTTCGCTTCTGTTGCGACATGTTACGACAGTGCCCCCCTGTTCGGGAGGAGTTTTTGGATCGTCTCTATTTGCTGCTG
>DAISHP010000024.1:0-11669 GCA_036822475.1 Bacillota bacterium | reverse complement strand
TCCCTTCGATCTTCCCTTCGATCTTTCCTTTAGCCAGGCTTTCCGCCCGGATCTTCTCGCTCCACGCGCGCGAGACAGGGTGGGTGGTGAAAAGCTGGTACATCCGCTCCCTTTCTTCTGTACTCATCTGCCGGGCCATTTCCAAAACCTCCTCCACATCCTCAAATCGCACGAGTTCGTTCCGCAAAGCAAACTCCGCCAGCTGCTGCAGGTTCCGGTCAGCAGGGTTAGCCAGGTACTTTTTAATCAGCACCGCCCACGCTTTGGCCCTTTGTTTCCGCGGACCGGTTTTAAAGATCGCAAACATGTAATCTACTTCCGGATCGAGCGGTTCGTTAAGGACAACGACCTGGAGGGGGAAGATCCACCCCTTTACCGCGTAGATTCCTGCCGTGTCTTTTTTTATTTCCAGGCCTCTTTTTTTCAGGGTGCCCAGCATGGCCCGCGGGTAGGCGCTGCTGACGAAGGTGAAGGTAAAGTCGTCCAGGGTGGCCAGCTCCGGGTGTTTAAGCGCCTTGTAAAGGAACACCAGGGCCATTCCTTTGTCGAAGTCGTTGGCTTCCAGGTAGTCACCGGGTGACTTATACTCAAATAAATTGTAACCCCGGAAGAACCTGGCAAGCGGGTGAGCCAGTTTTATCTCCCCTGTTTTCTTGATCACTACCACGTCGATGTCGAGGGGTTTCGAGGAAAGGGCTACTTCCGCTTCGATCTCGATCTGGCCCGGCGGGGCGTCCTTTAACGCCTCTTTTAAGGCCGCCACAAAAACCGGATGCCACTGCCGGTTGGGCAAGCGTAAACACTTCCTTCCGGTTTGATTATAGCACTGAAAAGAAGAAAATTGAAGGACTTTTTGGCGGCAGGCAGGGCATAAAAATTCAAGAATTTTTTGTCCGGCGGCAGGAGATTTACAATTATATGTCGAATTGGAAAACGAGTGCTGAAAAGATTATTTACAAGTATTAAATGGCGAATTATAATAAATAGTGAAAAATAATGACGGTCGCGATAAAAAAAGATCGTCGTTTGAAAAGTCCAGTTTACACTGGCAGCGGCTTTACGCTAATAGAAACTGTTGTAGTGATCTTAATTGCCGGGGTATTTTTAGGTCTGGTTTCTATATCTTCAAAAGCAGTAGACAGGTCCAGGTTAAATATTGCTGCCTTGATGGTTGCCGAAGATATTCGCTTAACTCAGCAATTGAGCCTGAACCAGAACGGCGAATACAGGATTATATTTGATTACACCGGGGAAAGGTATTATCTCCTCAAAGGCGTCGAAGCAGTCAAAACGGTTAATTTACCCGCCGGTGTAAATCTGGTCAAGACAAATTTTCCGTCTGACGAGCTAAAATTTAACTACCGGGGAATCCCCTCTCAAGGTGGAACCGTGACCTTGCGGAACAAAAAGGGGAGTTATCTCTACGTGATTGTGACTCCTGTAACCGGCCGGGTAAGAATAGGCACAACTCCGCCGCAGTCATAAGTTTAATGATTTCAAAATGGAGTGACAATTCTGAGCCTTAAGGAGTTCCCTGGCCAGTCCGGAACAGTTCCCCCGGGAGAAAACCCCGGAAGAAAACCCGGGATAAAGCAGAAAAAAACATGCTCCTGGAGAACTCCGCAGCGTTGATTTACCGGCCGGGCCGGGGCGGGGGCGGAACTCACGAGAAGGATGCGCATCGCTTCAAGCACGTTTGAACTTCCGGGAATTTACGCCGGGCGGGGTCAGAAGGGGACGGCAAAAATGAGCGCGAAAAAAAACCGCAAAAAACTCCAACGAGCTGCTTCCCGCGCCCGGGCAACGCTTCTTCAAGACCGGCGCGGCATGAGCCTGATTGAGGTCATGGTGGCCATCCTGCTTCTGGGAATGGTTACCGTTCCCCTGGTGGGCCTTTTTACCGCCGGCGCCACCCACACCGCCGTTGCCCGCCACGACGTGGCCGCTTTAAACTTTGCCCAGGAGATGATGGAGGGAATAAAAGGAATGTCCTTCGACCAGATCGGCAACCCCCCGGCGGAAAACCAGGCCGGTAATCAAATAACCCTGGCGGAAGGTACAAAGGAAACAAACTTTGGGGGCTGGCTTATAGCTATCACAGACGGAAAAGGCAAAGGCCAGGTAAGAACAATCACTGGCATTCAACCAGGCAATCCACCCGTAGCAACTGTTTCTCCAGCCTGGGACGCGAACCAAAAGCCGGACGCCACCTCCTCTTACCTGATCTGCCCCGGCGGTGCTTTTGGCCTCGGCACAGCGCAGGGCGGCGGCCAAAATACCATAACTTTGGCCGCAAACGAAACAGCTGAAGATAACTTTTATAACGGTTATTTCGTGGCCGTTGCCGGCGGCACAGGGGCCGGCCAGGAAAGGAAAATAACCGGTTACAACGGGAACACGAAAGTGGCCACAGTAGATCACGACTGGGCCACCCCCCCGGACAGCACCTCCATTTACAGATTAAACCCGTACAAATATAATATAACTATTGAACAAGACGGGAACAGTCCAGAGTTGAAGAAAGTTACAGTTACAGCTTTTTACCAGACAATAAATAATTTAGAAAGAAACGTTTCTTTAACTACCGATAAACTCAGGAGATAAGATGATGTCTTTGCGCAAAAGCCGGCAACAAAAAAAAGGTTTTACCCTGGTGGAAACAATGGTGGCGCTGGTCATCCTTTCCTTTATCGTTACTGCCGTCGCGTTAATTTATACCGGCGGCTACGCCAGCTACGCCCGGAACACCCAGAAAATTGAGGTTCAGGAAAACCTGCGCATTACTTTAAATAAAATGAGCCGGGAAATCAGGGAGGCCCTTCCCCTGGAAAGTATGGAGGACCTCACAAAAACCGCGCTGGGGACGGCGGGGGGCGAAAACCCGCCCACCAGTCCAATCTACGTAACAGATAACGGCACAAAAATTATCTTTGCAATTGAGGAAGCCCCCGGGCAGCAAAAAGTAATCAGCTTTTTCAAAAGCGGCAGCAACATTTTCAGAAGCGTGGACGGGGCGGGAAATAACCCGGTGGCCAGCGACATCACCGGCCTCGAGTTTAACTACGACGGGCTGAATACAGTGACCATCGTGATCAAGGGGGAAAAATTAAACAGCGGCGAAATGAGCGTAAAGACAAAGGTATTGGCCCGGGCCATTGCCCCTTAAAATATTTCGCCGGGAGGTGTTAAAAATGCAGAAGGAAAGATTACCGGGCTTATTGGGGAAAAAGACATTTTTTCTGCTCAACAACCAAAGGGGACAGGCCGCCCTCATTTTAGTTGTTTTCATGACCACCGCGATTTTTCTGGTGGGGAGCGCCGCCCTGGCGATGGGCACCACCGTCAGAAAAAACGCAGTTTATGAGGTCAATCAGAAAAAGGCCTATTATATTGCTGAAGCCGGGGTGGAAAAGGGCATCCTCAGTCTTCTTGATGATTTGGTTGTTTATCCGCCGGAAGGAAGCGACGGAGAATATCCCTTGCTGGCAAATGAAGACTATGCGAAAGGAGTTATTGAAACGGTAGACATCAAGAGAGAAACAGTAGGCGAGGATGTTTTTTATACGATTAAATCAACTGGACGCTATCCAGAAACGGTAAACAATTATACAGCCCGTAAAACTTTAGAAGTTAAAATTAAAGCTTACGAGCACCCCTTTTTAAGCTTTGGCGGGCCGGGCGTTAAATCAGAAAAGGGAGTAGAGTTGCAGCAAGCTATTTCAGCTACTAAAGCTGCCCTGGTGGCTAAAAACGAAGATGTAGGATTGCTTTCAGTTTTAAGCTCGGGGGAAGGGGATGTTTACGCCGGAAGGGATATTGGCATAAGTCAATTCCTTGGCTCAGGAAAAGGCACTCTCAAAGCAGGGCGGGACGTAGTGTTAAGCGGTTTAATTTCTTCCTGGACAGGTGATATTTGGGCCGGCGGGGAGGTAAAAAACAGGGGATGGTTTAATTACATAAATGGAACAATTCATGAACACGCAAATCCTATTCCTGGTTTTCCCATTCCTCCTTTTCCAGAGATAAGTAAAAGCAGCCCGTGGTATAATGCTCTGTACCAAAGGGCAGTGAAAGAAGGCAGATTTTACGCCACCCAGGATGATTTTTACGAAAAAAATCTTGTAGTAAGTTTTGGAAATGATAATATTCTCTTTAATTGGCATCCGTATATAATTTCTGTCCAATTAACACTTACTAAACCGCCTGAACTTAACCTGGATGGTCTTTACCTCATTATTGATGGTAAAATGGAGTTAACTCGTGATAAAGCAAAAAGTTTTTATGATCAAAAAGTGGCAGAAAAAAAACAAGAGCGAATCGATTATTATCAGAAATTAGGGTACCAAAATGTGTACATTTATGATCCTCTGTCTCTTACGATAAATGTAAACTACGGTGATGCCACCATCGTTGCCGATACAATAGAATTAAATGATACAGGTGGTAGCCTTTTTTCCAATAGATACAGCGGGAACAAGCCCATGGGCCTGTTTGCCGTCGGGCAGGACCAGCAGGGTGATAGTGTAAAATTTAATAATACGATCGCCGAGGGTAAAGAAATGTGCGTCCTGGCCCAGGGAAAGGTAAAATTCAGTGATTATTTTTCAAGAAACCATAAATTCCGGTGGATAGTCAGCAAAGACAAGATCGATATTACCCAAATCTTTTCTGTCATTTCCGCCCAGGCCGGAGTGCCCCCGGGGACTCCCGGAGGCTACCGGATAATCGGCTGGCAGGAAAAGTAATTTGATCCAGATGGGCGAAACCGTCCCCGGTGGACGGGTGTCCCTTAAAGCTTCCTGGAGCGCGAAAATAATTTGGGATTAAGTTGGTAGCGCTAATGAAATAGAGAAGTACCGCGAATACGAAGCTGCTGAAGTAAAGGAGTACTGGCCGATTGACCCGGACCGCCGGCAGGCGGAGTTCTTCCGGCTGGATAAAAACGGACGGTACCGGTTGTTTACCCCGGATGAAGAAGGGATTTACCGCGCCGGGGTGCTGCCCGGCTTCTGGCTCAAAACGCACTGGCTGTGGCAGGAACCCCTGCCTTCGATCATAACCGTCCTTAAGGAAATGGGAGTTATTAGATAAAATTTTGTTGATTCTACCAGACGGTAATGGGGGAAGCCAGGCAGGTTTACCATCGGGAAGGAATAAAATGGAGAAGGAGGACAGTGATGAAAGGTTTTTTCCAGAAGCTCTTACCCAAAAAGAGTCATTTTGTGGGGATCGACATCGGTACCTGCCAGATCAAGGTGGCGGAGGTGAAAATAATTGACGGCGCTCCGGAAGTTGTTGCGCTAAGGCAACGCCTCAGCCCGCCAGGAGTCTGGACGGAAGAATTTGACGAAGAAAGCCTGACGCAGGCGCTCAAAGAGGTTGCCGGTCCAGAGTTAAAAGAAGTAATTACCTGCATCGGCGGTGAAAAGGTGATCAGCCGGCTGGCGCGCCTGCCCAGGATGAGCGAAAAAGAACGGGAAGCGGCCATCAAATTTGAAATTGAAAAATTTGTTCCCCTGCCTGTTGACCAGTTAATCATTAAGCATGTCGAGCTGGAGGACCCTGCCGGGAAGGTGAAAAAAGGCCGCTTTTTAAAAGCCGGCGGCGAGGATAACCGGGAAAAACCAGCCGAAACAGGGGGAAACCGCGAAGAAAGTCAGAACGTCCTTCTGCTGGCCGTACCGGCAGCGACAATCTACCAGTATTACGGGATTTTTTCCCGCGCCGGCCTGGTGATTACCGCGGTTGACCTGCAGGCGTTCGCCCTCTGGCGCCTTTTTGGCCGGACCGTGCAGGGCACCGCGGCTGTTGTCGACATCGGGGCAAAAACTTCTCACCTGCTCATCGTCAAAGACGGCCTGATCAAATTTATCCGCCTTTTACCCGTGGGGGGAGACATCTTGACCGGTTATTTAAGCGAAGCTTATGGGGTAGATTTTTCCGCCGCCCAACAAATGAAAGAAGAAGCCGCCGTCGCGGGGGACAGTGCAACGGGCGACCCGGCGGCAGGACAAATAAGCGCCGTTTTAAACGAAGGGTTGCCGCTAATTGCCAGAGAACTGCATAGATCGCTGGAGTTTCTCTCTGCCCACGAAAAACTTTCCGTGGAAAAATTGATCTTAAGCGGCGGGGCAAGCAAGCTGCGGGGATTTTCCGGCTACCTGCAAAATGCCCTGGGCATCCCGGTGGAAACGGGGACTCCCGCCATCGGGTTTGCCCCCGGCCTCACCTTTGATCCCGCTTTTTCGGTTGCGCTTGGCCTTGCCTTAAGGGAGGTGAACAATTAATTGTACAAGGTAAATCTGCTGCCCCCCAGGCTCCAGCGCGAAGGGGCCATTGATACCCGCCGCCTGGCCTTAATTGCCGGGACGGCCCTTGTTGCCGCTGCTTTCCTGGGCGGTTACGCCGCTTTTCTGATTAATTTTTTCCTGATGAAAGGCGAGCTCGCCGCCACCAGGCAGCAACTGGCCTCCCTCGCGCCGGTTGTTTCCCGCGCGGAGAAAGCAAAAAACGAACGGGAACAACTGGAAGCCTCCTTGAAAGAATATCACGCGCTCCTTGAAAAGCGGCTTACCTGGTCCGATCTCCTTGCTGACCTGAACAACTACTCCCCTGTCGATCTCTGGCTGACTGAACTGGAAATATCATATAAGGAGGAAACAAAAGCCGGAAAAGCAACGCCGGCCCCGGAAACACAGTCTGCGCCGGGTGCGCCCAAAACCGCCGGCCTGTCAGCGCCGGCCTTAAAGGCACCCGAGGGGTATGCCAGACCCAATCAGGTTACGCTGAAGGGGTTTTCCCGGACGGTTCCTTCGGTGGGAGTATTTATGCACAACCTGGACCAGCTCCCGCGGTTTCGGGAAGTTAAGCTGCGCAGTTTAAGCGCCGAAAAAGATGGCGTTAAATTTGAGATAACCGCATTCTTAAAGGAAGGAAGTTAATTAAGATGGGAAAGCTTGGCCAAAGAGAAAAGTTGATGTTAATCATTCTTCTGGTTGTCGCCGGGGCAGCCGGTTTTTACTATTTCCTTCTCTCTCCCCAGTTAAAAGCTTACGCCCAGCTCAAAGCAGAACTGACCGGCGAACAGGGAAAGCTGGCGCAGGCCCAGGCAGCGGCGGCTTCTTTGAAAGACGAAAATGAGCGTCTCGCCAGGGTGAAGGAAGAGTTTGCCGAAACCGGGAAGCTCTTCGCGACGGAAATGCGGGGTGGTGCAGACGTGATTCTGCTGGGCTTAAAATCGGCAGCCGGAAACATTTTAATCACCGGTCTCGAGCCGGGAAATATTCAAGAAAACCCGTATACCCTGGCCATGCCCCTGAAAATGACTGTGCAGGGCGATTACCAGAATTTGCTGTCCTTTATCAACCGGTACCTGGAAAACTTTACTAATTATACAGAGATAAGGAGTTTAAAAATCGAAGCCTCCAGCCCGGCAACCCCCGGAACAGGCAAAATCTCCTCCGGAACGGTCAAGGCCACCCTGGGAATGATTATCTACTCCGCCAATAATCCCGGCGAGCGGATCCACTTAGAAGAGTTGGCCAGGTGGCTGCAGGGCCGGGAGAATATTTTCCGGCCGGCAGCTGCCATTGCGCCGATTCCTGAGCTGGCCGGCCAGCCTACGGCGCCTGCAGAATTATCTGGCCCTTCCGCCGCAGGAATTGCCGGGAAAAGCGGCCGGGAAAGCGGCGGCGTTAGCAGCGGCGCCGAAAGCAGAGAGCAGCCTTCCACCGTCGGGGAAGCGGTATACCATAAGCCAGCGCTCCAATCCGCTTCTGAGTATCCCTGGCGAAAGTAGGTGGCAAGCCTGGGAAGGGATAAGCAAGACCTGCAAAACACTGCCCGGAGGGTATCCGAACTGGAAGAATGGGTGCAGTTTTCCAGAATGCTCAGCGCCGCTCCCGATTTTCAAACAATGCTTGCGGTGGCCGTGGAGCAGGCGATGAAATTTGTTGAAGCGGAAGCAGGAACGTTCTGGTTCCTGGATGAAGAGCAGGACATCTTGCTGCCGCTGGTTACCCGCGGCCCGCGGGCAGAGGCCATGAAAGACCTTCATCTCCAAAGGGGGGAAGGGATCGTCGGCCAGGTGCTCGAAAGCGGAAAACCGGTTCTGATCGCGGATGTCACCGCCGACAGCCGCTGGGCCAGGCGTTTTGACCTGACCACTGGTTTTATTACACGTTCCCTGCTGGTCTTACCCTTTATGGCCAAAGGAAAGGTTATTGGCGTTCTGCAGCTGGTCAACAAACAAAATAAGCATGCGTTCGACAATGATGACCTGCAAAAGGGCCAGGCGCTGATTGAACAGTCGGCCCCGGTCATTTATAAAAGCCGGCTTTTCAGCACCCAGGAGAAATTTCTCTTGGGCCTGTTGAAAATTCTTGCTTCCCTGGCGGAAAGCCAAAATAAAGGCCATGCGGAGAGGGTTTGCCGCTACGCCGGCCTGATTGCGGAAAAACTGGAAATGAACAGGGAAGAACGCAGAGCACTGACTTATGCTTCTCTTCTTCACGATCTCGGTAAAATAGCTGTTGATGACCAGGAAAAGCATCCCTCTGCCGGGGCGCAAATGCTCTACCAGCTGGAACCCACAAGCCTCACCCGGCAGATCTGGCGGAGCGTGCTTTACCACCACGAAAAGTACGACGGAAGCGGCTTTCCGGCCGGATTAAAGGGAAAGGACATCCCCCTCCTGGCCAGGATTATCAGTGTGGCAGACTTTTTCGATCACCTGACCGGCAAAGCGGAGCGGAAGAGTCTGGCAGAAGCCGCCGGGGAGTTAAAACACTATAGCGGGAACTACCTTGACCCCCAGCTGGTAGAAGTGTTTATAACCGCCTTAAAAGATAATCAAGGGAAAGCATTCTTTGGCCATCCTGCCGCAGGGGGATCCAGGCCGCTGTCTCCGTAATTGAAAGATTCCGGAAAACTTTTAACCAGCAGATCTTTTCCGATTACCTGGAAGCCAGGAACATCACCCTTAGCGCCGGACTGGCCGAATTTTCCACGGACAGCAAAGACGCTTCCACCTTGATTAAAATTGCGGACGAAAGAATGTACAGGGCAAAAAGAGAGGGCCGCAACCGGGTGGTCTGGAAATGACTTTCCATTTTCAATCAAGGTTATCCAAAGCGGCCGGGTTGGATTGCTCTAACGCAGCGGCAAGTTTTAGGTACCGGCGCGGTGAAAATTTTTTGCTTGAATAATTTAACGTGACATGCTGTTGATAATCTCTTCCGGAACATCCCGGAATATTTCCGCCCTCCCCATTTTTACCGGCAGGGCGAAGGTGTATTTGCCGCCCTGCGCCTTTTTGTCCCGCTGCAACAGGGCAAGAAATTCGTACCTGCGGCCGGCGGTGAGGTCGCGGCGAAGAGCGGCCGGGAAGGTAACCGGCAGCCCCGCCCTGTGGAGGAGCCGTTCCAGGCGGGCAGCCTCTTCTTCGGGAAAAACGCCCATGGCGACGGCGATCCGGGCCTCGACCACCATCCCGACGGCCACTGCCTCGCCGTGGCGGTAAGCCGCATAGCCGGTGAAGGCTTCGAGGGCGTGGCCGATGGTGTGGCCGAAGTTGAGGATGGCCCGGCGGCCCTGTTCCGTTTCGTCCTCCTCCACCACCTGCGCCTTAATCCGGCAGGAGACGGCCACGGCGTGGGCCAGCGCTTCCGGCTCCGGGGCGAGGATCTTTTCCAGGTTTGCCTCCAGCCAGGCGAAAAAACCGGCGTCCGCGATGACACCGTATTTAATTACCTCGGCCAGCCCCGCTTTTAACTCGCGCGACTCCAGCGTAGAAAGGGCATCTGGATCGGCAAGGACGAGTTTCGGCTGGTAAAAAGCGCCGATGATGTTTTTGCCGCGGGGATGGTTCACCGCCACCTTGCCCCCCACGCTGCTGTCCACCTGGGCCAGCAGAGTGGTGGGGAGCTGGACGAAGGGTACCCCGCGCATGTAAGTGGCGGCCACGAAGCCGGCCAGGTCCCCCACCACCCCGCCGCCCAGGGCGATGACCGGCGATTGCCGGTCCAGGCCGCCGGCGTACGCCAGGTCGTAAAGCTTTTCCGCGACGGCCAGGCTTTTAGCTTCTTCGCCGTCGGGAACCTCGGCGGCGATGACCTGAAAACCGGCCTCCCGCAGGCTTTTCGCCACTCTTTCGCCGTAAAGGGAGCGTACTTTCGGATTGGTCACCAGCAGCGTCCGCCCGCCCGGGGAGAGGCCTGCTAAATGCTTTCCCGCCGTTGCGAGCAGGCCGGAGCCGATGTAAATCGGGTAGCTCCGTTCGGCAAGGTTTACGAAAATCTCGATCGTCCTTTGCTTCATTTTCATCTTACCACCGCCTGATCACCGCATTTTTTACCGCCGGCAAAGACGCCTCCGGGCGGATATTTTCATAATTCACCATTCGCCCGCAAAGAATTTATTATTTTGTTGACGACTTCCCCGGTGGAGATATTCCCGGTGTCGATTGTAAAATCTGCCACCGCGTAGAAAGGGGCCCGGGCGGCCAGCAAAGTCTTGATTTGTTCCCGGAGGTCTCCTTTTTTATTGAGCAACGGGCGGTGTTTTTTACCCTTGACCCGCTGGTAGATTATTTCCGGAGCGGCGGCGAGGCAAATTAAAACCCCGTTTCTTTTTAAATCGGCCACGTTTTCGGGATCGAGAACAACCCCCCCGCCGGTGGCGATCACCAGTCCTTTCCGCCGGGAAAGCTTTTGAATCATCAACCTTTCTTCCGAACGAAACCGCACTTCCCCGTCCTGCGCAAAAATTTGCGGGATGGTTTTCCCCGTCACCCGCTCGATTTCCCGGTCGGTATCCACGAATTGCCGGCCCAGCCGCCCGGCCAGGCGTTTCCCGACAGTCGTCTTGCCCGTGCCCATAAAACCGATCAGTACAATATTTTTCATGCCGTCCTCCTAATCTGGCAAGATTTCTCCGGCAAAACTCGTCCCCGCCGGAACGGGCAGTTGAAAAACATCGGCAATCGTGGCGGCCACATCGGCGAAGGTTTGCCTTGTACCCAGGTCTACCCCCGGCCGGACGTTTTGTCCGTAAACCAGCAGCGGGACGTATTCCCGGCTGTGGTCGGTGCTCACGGTGGTGGGATCGCACCCATGGTCGGCGGTAATGATTAAAATGTCGCCGGGACGCAAGGCGGCAATTATTTCCGGGAGGCGGCGGTCGAAGGCGGCCAGCGCTTCGGCGTACCCCGCCGCGTTGTTCCGGTGGCCGTAAACCATGTCGAATTCCACCAGGTTGGTGAAGATCAGGCCCCGCCCGTTCTCCTTGATGCACTCCAGGGTTTTGTCCACCCCTTCCATGTTGTTCGCGGCAGGCAGGGCCCTGGTGATCCCCCGCCCGGCGAAAATATCCTCGATTTTTCCCACCGCCAGCACGGCAAAGCCGTTCTCCCGGAGAATGTCCAAAATGGTGGGGCCGGGCGGCGGCAGGGAAAAATCGTGCCGCCGGGGCGTCCGGGTAAACGCCCCGGGACGGCCGATAAACGGCCGGGCGATCACGCGGGCGACGGCGTGTTCACCGGTCAGCAGCCGGCGGGCGATTTGACAGAGCCGGTAAAGTTCCTCAACGGGAATGATTTCTTCGTGGGCAGCGATCTGGAAGACGCTGTCCGCGGAGGTATAGACGATGGGGTAACCCGTGCGCATGTGTTC
>DAISHP010000023.1:0-11677 GCA_036822475.1 Bacillota bacterium | reverse complement strand
CCGGCCGTTTGGGGCAAGCTCCAGGCGAAAGCCGGCCGTGCTGTCCACGGAGCCCTGGGCGATGGGGTGATTGGCCAGCCGGCCGTCTTCCGCGTCGCGCCAGGTCCCTTCCTGGTGACCGAACCTTTTGATCCCGGTGGTAAATTGAGAAAAGCCCTGCTGTTTCCAGCGCCCGTTAAATAAAAAATAAAAATTTCGTTTATAATGCAAAAGCGTGCCATTATTTGGATCGTAAAGGGCCGTATCACCGACGTCCGTTCCGCCTAAACTAAAGTCGTTATGAAAAAATAGACGCAAATCCCGCCGGCAGTGAAAAAGATTTTTGATCCAGATTTTTCGCAAGTAAATATTTTTTTCATAATGAACGGCGTCGGCAACGCGCAGCTCCAAGCCCGTTTCTCTGTGCCTGGCCGTCGTCTCGCCCACCAGGCTAAACGGGCGGTAGCCGGCGGTAATCTGCCAGCTGCCTTCGTCGACCCAGCTAAAACAGCCGTCGATCCAGACCCCGAGGGCGCATTTATGCCCCATGACGTGATTTTCCATCCCGACGTAAGGGTAATAGAAGTCCCTGATGCTTAAAGATCTATCTATGTTAACCAAAATATTTCCGTTGCCTAACACGATTTCCCTGGGCAAACCAACCCCTCCAGAAGACAATATTATTTCCGGTCATAAATCCTGCGGGCAATGGCAATAATAAAAAAAATCAAGATAATTCCATTATGCCACCGGGAGATTAAAATTATTTTTTTGTTCAAAGGAGGTTATGGCATTGCTTTTTTTCTTGTCGATCCTGGGGATCTTAATATTGTCTGCGCTGATTTTTTTCTGGCTCAACAAAATACCGCGCCCGGCAGAAAAAAAGCCCGATCTGCACGAACCTGTCGCTCCTGTTCCGGAATTTAAAGGGGAGTTTTCTTCAGAATTAAGCCCGCCCGAATTCGCTCCGGCACCCCCTGCCGAACCGGAATTACCGCGTTATTACGGGATCGACCGCCTGGTCCTGATGGCCCGGGACCCTTACTGGTTATACGCCTACTGGGAAATTACCGCCACCAAACAGGAAGAATTTGCCGCCGTCCACGGGCCAGCCGCCTGGGGCAGCTCGCAACCGGTTATAAGAGTATATGACGTTACGGGCAGAAGTCCCGGAGAGCAAAAGGTTGCTTCCTACATCGATATCGGGATTAACGAAGAAGCGGACAACTGGCATATCAACGTGGGTGAACCGGACCATACTTTTTATGTGGACCTGGGACGGCTCTTTCCCGACGGCCGGTTTGTCACCCTGCTCCGTTCCAACACCGTAACCACGCCGAGGGCTTCCCTGTCCGAACGGACGGATGAAGAATGGATGTGGATCGAAGGAATTTACCGCTCTTATCGCTACCAGTTCGGTCTCGGTTCGCCAATGTTTGCCGAAGAAATGGCCCAAAGGGCGGGGGCCCTGCCCCTGGGCATCGGATCCCCCGGGCAATGGCAGAAAGAATAAAGTAAACAGGCACAGAGGCACAAAGGCACAAAGTACACAGGCACGAAGTCTTCCGCTCTTCCTTACACTTTCTACATCCCTTGGTGTATTTTCTTTAACTCTGTGCCTTTGTGCCTTAGCGCCTTTGTGCCTGAAAAAAGAAAGGAGTACCAGCTGTTCCCATGTCCAACAAAGGTTATCTGGCCCTCGTTTTGCACGCTCACCTCCCTTATATCCGTCACCCGGAGCATGAGCATTTCCTGGAAGAAAGGTGGCTTTACGAGGCGATTACCGAAACCTATCTTCCTTTGCTGAAAGTATTTGAGCGCCTGACCAGGGAAAACATCCCTTTCCGGCTTACCGTTTCCCTGTCTCCTACTCTCCTGGCCATGCTGGTCGACCCCCTGCTGAAAGATCGTTATTTGCGGCACCTGGACAGGCTGATCGAACTGGCCGACCGGGAAGTGGGCCGGACGTACCACACCCCTTTCCACGAAATGGCGCGAAATTATCAGGATCAGTTCCGGGAGGCGCGCAGGGCTTACCTGGAAGAATACCAGGGCAACCTGGTCAATGCTTTTAAAAAATTCCAGGAGGCCGGCCGGCTGGAAATCATCACCTGCGCGGCCACCCATGGCTACCTCCCGCTGATGATGGTCCAGCCGGAAGCGGTCCAGGCGCAAATCGCGGTGGCCGTCAACCAGTATAAAAAGTTTTTCGGGCAGGCGCCGAAAGGGATCTGGCTGCCGGAGTGCGGCTATGCACCAGGCATTGATGATATCCTGAAAAAATTCAACATCCGCTATTTTTTTACAGATACCCACGGTGTCCTTTTTGCTTCCCACCGCCCCCGCTACGGGGTTTTTGCCCCTATTTACTGCCCTTCGGGGGTGGCCGCTTTCGGCCGGGACGTAGAATCGTCCAGGCAGGTCTGGAGCGCAAAAGAAGGATACCCGGGCGACTTTGACTACCGCGAATACTACCGCGACATCGGCTTTGACCTGGACTATGAATACATCCGGCCGTACATTCACCCGGACGGGATCAGGGTGAACACGGGGATCAAATACTACCGGATTACCGGCCGCACCAACCACAAAGAGCCCTACGTCCCCGCCTGGGCGAGGGAAAAGGCAGCCATTCACGCCGGCAACTTCATGTTTAACCGGGAACTGCAGACCAGGTACCTGAACACGTTGATGGACCGGCCGCCCGTCATTGTAGCGCCCTACGACGCCGAACTCTTCGGCCACTGGTGGTACGAGGGCCCGCAGTGGCTGGAATATTTGATTAGAAAAATCAGGTACGATCAGAACACCATCGAATTAATCACTCCCGGCGATTACCTCGAGCGCTTCCCCTGCAACCAGGTGGCCCGGCCGTGCACTTCCAGCTGGGGGAACAAAGGGTACCACGAAGTGTGGCTCTGCCGGGCCAACGACTGGATTTACCGCCATCTGCACCTGGCCGCCGCGCGGATGATTGAGCTGGCAGAGGCCCACCCGAAAGCAGACGGATGGAGGCGGCGAGCCTTAAACCAGGCGGCCCGGGAACTGATGCTGGCCCAAAGTAGCGACTGGGCCTTCATCATGAGCACAGGAACCATGGTGCAATACGCGGTCAACCGGACCAAAACCCACTTGCTGAACTTTTTGCGGCTCTACGACGAAATAAAAAGCCGCCGCATCGACGAGGGGTGGCTGCAGCGGCTGGAGGAGAAAAATAATATCTTTCCGGAAATGGATTACCGGGTGTACAGGAAGGTATGAAGGGGACAGACAGGGATTAGGGGACAGGGATTAGGGATGGAGAAAAGAACGCAAGTCATCATGGGCAACCCCTGGTTTTGTTTAAAATCTCCTCGATTTTGCTCGTATATAGATCCGCCAGCGACTCAGCGATTTCCATAGAAGCACCTTCGCTGAAGACGCGGCAGACCGGTTCCTCCGGATCGGGCAGCACCAGCGCCCAGCCGTCGGGGTGAAAGATCTTAACGCCGTCTAAAAGTTCCAGACTGCCTTCGGCGGCAGGCTCCTCGATCAGGCTGCGGATGACCCGCCCCTTGGCTTCCCAGGAAACCGGGATTTCTTTCTGGGACAAATAAAAATCGGGAATCTCGTCGACCAGATCGCCTATGGAAACCCGGTTTTGGGCAGCGAAACTTAAAATGCCCGTCAGCGCTCCCAGGGCGTCAAAATTCAGCAAAAATTGCGCCGGGGCACTGCCGTTGCCGTCGGGCCGACCCCCCGCCTGCCCCAGGACTTTTTCCAGCAAATCACAGACGGCGGTTTTGGTGCGCACCACCCGGCCCTGGTAGCGTTCAGCCAGACTTTCCACCGCGCGCGGCGCGGTGACGGGAACGACCACCGGCCCTTGGCGGCCCTTTAAAATGATCAGCGCAATGAAAACCGTCAGTAGACTGTCCTGGATGACCCGGCCCCGCTCATCCACCAGCACCAGGCGGTCGGCATTGGGGTCGATGAGGGCGCCCGCGTTGGCGCCGCCGGCGGTAACTTTTTCCGCCAGGTAGGCCAGGTTTTCCAGGTAATTGTCCCAACTTAAAGGAAGTTCTTCGGAACCGCTTAAATCCAGATTTTCAATTTCCAGGTTAAGCGCGTATCCCAGCGTTTCCACAAAAGTACCTAAATTGCGGGGATCGTAGGCCATCACCAGGTGCATCCGGGCTGCCCGCAGAGCCGCCGTCTCGATTTGCCCCAGCAATCCCGTCAGGTAACCTTCCGCGATTCCGGTGACAAATTCCCTGGGCTGCAGCCGACTGCTTTGGACCCGGGGAAAGTCTTCCCGCGCCAGGATATTTTCCACCTTTTTTTCCATATTCCGGGAAATATTGGCACCTTTAATGTTAAAGAAAACTAGAATAATCTGATCCGGCCGGCGGGGAGAAATCTTCACGTGTACTCCTCCGGCAAGCTGCAGGGAGCGCACGGCAAAACGGTGCAGCGGGGTAATGGCCGTCCCCAAATCATAAACCCTGGCCCCGGTTGACTGCAGACCCGTCGCCAGGGCTTCCTTGATCATTTGCGAGGAGGGGTAGCTGTCGGCGCTGACCGCGACCTTCGCCCCGCTGCCCAGGGCCGCGCCGAAAGCGGCCCCCAGGCGGCTGGCGTAGTCCGGGGTGATTTCTACGTTGGCCAGCCCCGTGATGCCTTCCAGGCCGAAAATTTTTTTGGGCCAGCGGGTTCCCCAGACCAGGCTGCTGTTGACGGTACTCCCGGTTTCCACCAGCTTGCCCGGCCAGAGTTTGACGTCCGGCTTAATTACGCTGCGCTCCTGGAGGACGGAATCGCTGCCGATCACCGCCCCCTCGTAAACTTCCGCCGCTGCCTGCACCTGCACCCGGCTGCAGACCACCGCGCCGCGCAGGCGCGCCCCCGCCCCCACAAACACGTTGTTCCAGAGCACGCTGCGTTTGAGGGATGCTTTTTCCCGAACGAGGCAGCCGTTGCCGATTACCGTGTAAGGTTCGATCACGGCTTCTTTGCCGACGTAACTGCCGTCCCCGATTAAAACCGGCCCTTCCAACCGCGCCTGCGGGTGCAGATCCACCCCTTCGCCCGCCCAGATCCCGGGGGCCAGTTCGCGGGCCGCAAGCGCTGTCTGTACCCGGCCGGTCAAAACGTCCTGGTGGGCCTGCAAGTATTGGGATAGATTACCAATGTCGCACCAGTAGCCAGGTAAAACAACCCCGAATAAAGGTTTTTTCTCCCGGAGCAGCAGGGGGAATAAATCTTTGCTGAAGTCGAACATTTGACCGGGCGGGACGTAATCCAGCACTTCGGGCTCCAAAACGTAGATCCCCGTGTTCACCGTATCGCTGAAAACTTCCCCCCAGCCCGGCTTTTCCAGGAAGCGGGTGATTGCTCCGTCCAGCCCGGTAATCACCACGCCGTATTCCAGGGGACAACTGACGTGGGTCAGGACCAGCGTGGCCATGGCCCCCTGCCGGCGGTGAAATTCCACCGCCTGCGTAAGATCGATGTCCGTCAGGGCATCGCCGCTGATGACCAGAAAGGTCCGGTCGAGAAAACTTTGGGCGTTTTTCACACTTCCCGCCGTACCCAGGGGAACTTCTTCTACAAAATACCGCATCTTGACCTGAAACTCGGCGCCGTTGCCGAAGTAGCTGCGAATATATTCCGGCCTGTACTGTAAAGTAACGCCGATTTCTGTAAAACCGTGCTTTTTGAGGAGATCGACAATATGGGACATCATGGGGCGGTTGGCCACCGGCACCATCGGCTTGGGGCGTCCGCAGGTGAGCGGACGCAGGCGCGACCCCTCGCCACCGGCCATAATGATCGTTTTCAAGGTAAATCACTCCTTCGAAAGAAAAAATAGAATTGAATTAAGCCACAGAGAATACAAAGAATATGAGGCACAAAGGCAACAGGCACAAAGGTACAAAGTAAATATATCTATGATGCAGTTCTCTTTGGGCTTTTATGCCTCAATTTTCATAATTAATGGCGGGAAAGGACATTTTTCATGGGGGAACTCCTTCGAAAATATGGGCACAAAGTAGATGCACCTGGCCGTTTATGCGGTTCTTTTTATCCCTCTGTGCCTCTGTGCCTTTGTCCCTTTGTGCCTTTTTACGCTCTGGCCAGAAGCCGAGTGACGCGGTTAAACAACTTCTTGCGCTGGCCGGGAGCCTCGTACCACGGGGAGTGGCGGTATTCGTTCCATACCTCCCGGTAGACTTCCCTGGTTTGCCAGGCGATCTGGCGCCAGTTAAACTCCTTCCGCACCTTTCGAAAGGCGTTGGTACGTAACCTTTCCCGGAGCATGTCGTCCTTTAAAAGCCAGATGATCATATCGGCCAGCGAATTGCTGTTCCCCGGATAAGCTTTTAAACCGTCTACGCCGTGGGCAATAATTTCGCTTAAGCCCCCCGTGTCGGAAACCACCACCGGCGCCTGCGCGGCCATCGCCTCCAAAGCAACAATGCCGAACGGTTCGTAAAGGCTGGGGAAAACAGCAACGTCGGCCCAGCTATAGAGCGAGTTGCGGACGTCATCGTCAATGTAACCGGTAAAATACACCCTTTGGGCAATTCCCAGGCGGCTTGCCTGGTGGCGCAGCTCCTCTTCGTAAGGTCCCTTGCCGGCAATCACAAACTTGGTTTTCGGGCAGTGCGCGAGAATTTTGGGCACGGCGTCGAGCAAAACCTGCACGCCTTTCTCCCGCACCAGCCGGCCTACGTAAAAAACAATTTGCTCGTCTGGAGCCGCGTAAAAATCGCGGTTTACGCCCTGTTTCCGGAAAGTAAACCGCGCCGGATCGACACCATTGGGAACCAGCCTGATTTTGTCCTGGGGAACCTGAAAAACATAACGGACCTCGTTTTGCATGTAGCGGCTGCAACAAATGATCCGCCACGACTCGTAACAAAGCCACCACTCTACGTCGCTGATGTGCCGCTGAATGTCGTTATGCAAACCATAATTCCGGCCGTACTCGGTGGCGTGGATGGTGGCGATCAGCGGCAAACGGTAAGCATATTTTAAGACCCTTGCCGCATAAGCCACGAGCCAGTCGTGGGCATGGACAAGGTGGGCACCGTCCAAATCGTTGAGCAGCGGGATGGCCCTTTCCAGCATGGCTACGTTGAGTTGGGCAACCCAGGTCACAAAGTTTGGGGAAGAAACCTGGTAGGGGTTTACCCGGTGAACTTCTACCCCGTTGACCTGTTCGTACTCCGGAATTCCGGGTTCGCCGCAGGTAATTAAATGGACTTCTTCCCCAAAAAATGCTAAAGCAGAAGTTAAATCGTAAACGTGGGGAGCAATTCCGCCCACCGTCCGCGGCGGGTACTCCCAGGAAAGCATGACGATCCGCATGGAAACGCCTCCGTATAAGTACAGGAATTGGGGGTTAGGGATTAGGGGGTTAGGCAGGGTTCCTTTGGGTGAACTCCGGCAGCCGCCCGTTATGAATTTCAAAGCTCCAGTTTAAGCCGTTGTTATTATCCCAGTTGTTTGCGCTGTCCCGGAAACAAAAGTTAAAACGGCTTTCCGCAGGCATTTCGATTGTCTTTACCCAGCCCCAGCCGGTGCGGGACATTTTCAAGTCGCTGACGTTCTGCCAGTTCCGGCTGTCGCCAAAGCCAACGTGTAAATAGACCTGATCGGCTCCGCTTTTCGCCAGGAGCCCGTTATATAAAATGGTGATTTCATCACCGGCCGTAATCGGTGTGGGATCTACCACCACACCCCCGGGGTAATCGGCGTCGTGCATGGCTTTCAGCCTTCCCTGCCAGCCTCCGAAGTTGGTTGGATGCGCCATATCTTCTCCCTCCCTGAAGTGTAAAAAAGACTACAGGGTTATTATTATTGACGAAAAGTTTTTTTATGCATGAAAGATCGAGGAGAAAGGTACAAAGGCACTGAGGCACAAAGTTGAAAGAATCCACTGAGGCACAAAAGTGAAAGATTGGCTTTAATGGGTGGCCTGAGGGTCACCAAAATGAACTAAGGCACAGAAAGAGAGAATTTTCTCTGTCTGTGCCTTGGGTTTACTTTTTTCCCTGGATTTTTTAACCTCGGGACAACCTTTTCATTGTCCGCCTTGCTTTTTCCCTGCGCCCGACACCTCTGTCCCTTTGTTCCTCTATCCTTCTATCCCTCTGTCCCTCTGTCCCTTTGTGCCTTTGTGCCTTTGTGCCTTCCCTTGCCTTACTCCCCAAAATAATCTTCGTAGATATACATTAACTCCTTATCAAACAACGGGCGCTTCAAGGAAACGCAATACGAACGCACCTTGGCCAGCAGTTCCTGGGCTTTGAACTCGCTTAAATGGACTCCATACTCGGCAAATTTAGCCTTCAAGGCTGCCGTGCCGGAGTGTTTGCCGATGACAATCTGGCGCTCCAGGCCCACTTCTTCCGGATGAAATGCCTCGTAGGTCTTCGGATTTTTCAGTGCCCCGTCGGCGTGGATGCCCGACTCGTGGGCGAACATGTTGGAGCCCACAATGGCCTTCCAGGCCGGCAATTCCCTGCCCGACGCCCGGGAAACGTACTCGGCCACCTCCCGGAACATCTCCGTTTTAAAGCCTAAATCAATGCCGGCCAGGTGCTTTAAGGCCATTACCACTTCTTCCAGGGCGGCGTTGCCGGCCCGCTCGCCCAGGCCGATCACCGTGACGCCGATCCAGTTGGCCCCCGCCCGCACACCGGCCAGGGCGTTGGCAGTGGCCATCCCGAAGTCGTTGTGGGTGTGCATTTCGATATCGATATCCACGTGATCGAGGATTGTTTTAATCCGTTCGTAAGTGGTAAAGGGCTCCAGGATGCCTACGGTATCGCAGTAACGCAACCGGTCCGCCCCAGCCTCTTTAGCCGCTTTCGCAAATTGCACGAGAAAGTCCATGTCCGAACGGGAAGCGTCCTCGGCGTTCGCCGATACGTACAGACCGTGCTTTTTCGCAAACTCGACCGCCTTGACCATTTGCTCCAGAACCCATTCCCGGCTGGTCTGCAATTTATATTTAATGTGAATATCAGAAGTAGAAATCGAAATGGCGACGGCATCCACACCACATTCCAAAGAAGCTTCGATATCTTGAATAACCGGCCGGTTCCAGCCCATGATGCTGGCCTTTAACCCCAGCCTGCAGATCTCCGTAATGGCTTCTTTCTCGTCACCGCCCATGACCGGAATGCCCGCTTCAATCTGGTGCACGCCCATTTCATCGAGAAACCTGGCGATACGCACCTTTTCCCGATTGGCAAAGACCACGCCGGCCGTCTGTTCACCGTCCCTTAAAGTGGTGTCGACGATATAGATCTTTCTTTCGCTCATGCTTCAAGCCATCCTTTCCAAGAAGTAAACTAAACCAAGAAGTAACTAACCATAATCTTACCACGGAATCAGTTAGTTGAAAATATGGTTGACATGTATACATGCTGCGCAACGATTTAGAATAAGCCGTCTCCAGGCTCATCAGCCGCCACGCCTGTTCATCCTGTCGATCCCGATCAGCCGGCCGACGCTTCGGCAATGGGCTTCCGGCCGCCGGCCAGTTCCGGCGAAAGGGCCTTCTCTTGAATCTCCTTTCCGGCCGCCGCAAGAAAGCTCTCTAAGGGCATCCCGCCCAGGTCCCCGCTTTGCCGGTGGCGCACGGAAACGGAGCGGCCGGCCGCTTCCCGGTCGCCGACCACCAGCATGTAAGGGATTTTTTGCACCTGCGCTTCGCGAATTTTATAATTCACCTTTTCGTTGCGCGCGTCGATTTCGGCCCGGAACCCCGCCTCCAGCAAGCGCCCCAGAACCTCCCGGGCGTAAGACAGGTGGCGGTCCGTGATGGGCAGCACCCGCACCTGCACGGGCGCCAGCCACAGGGGAAAGGCGCCGGCGAAATGCTCCGTCAGGATGCCGATAAAGCGCTCGAGGCTGCCGAAAATTACCCGGTGGATCATCACCGGCCGGTGCTTGGCGCCGTCCTCGCCGACGTAAGTGAGGTCGAACTTCTCGGGCAGCAAAAAATCCAGCTGGATGGTCCCGCATTGCCAGGTGCGGCCCAGGCAGTCTTCCAGGTGAAAGTCTATTTTGGGGCCGTAAAAGGCGCCGTCCCCCTCGTTAATTTTATATTCCATTCCCTTGTCCGCGAGGGCATCTTTGAGGGCGTTGGTGGCCAGCTCCCAGATCTCGTCGGAGCCCATGGCGTTTTCGGGTTTGGTGGAAAGCTCCACGCGGTAGTTAAACCCAAAGATTTTATAGAAATAATCCACCAGATCAATGACCCCGATAATTTCCTCCTTCACCTGGGAAGGCAGCATGAAAATGTGGGCGTCGTCCTGGGTAAAGCAGCGCACCCGCAAAAGACCGTGCAGGACGCCGGAAAGCTCGTGGCGGTGGACCAGGCCCAGTTCGGCCATCCGGATGGGCAGCTCCCGGTAGCTGTGCAGGCGGGAGCGGTAAACCAGGATGCACCCGGGGCAGTTCATCGGCTTGATGGCGTAGTCCAGGCCGTCAATTTTGGTAAAGTACATGTTTTCCCGGTAGTGGTCCCAGTGGCCTGAGCGCTCCCACAGGGCCCGGTTTAAAATAACGGGCGTGCGGATTTCCTGGTAGCCGTGCCGGTAGTGTTCTTCCCGCCAGAACTGCTCCAGTTCGTTCCGGATGATCATCCCCTTCGGATGGAAAAAGGGGAATCCCGGCCCTTCTTCCTGAATGCTGAACAAATCCAGCTCCGCCCCCAGGCGCCGGTGGTCGCGGCGTTTGGCTTCCTCCAGGCGGAACAGGTGCTCCTCGAGCTGCGCTTTCTTCGGGAAAGACGTGCCGTAAATCCGCTGCAGCATTTTATTTCTTTCGTCGCCGCGCCAGTAGGCCCCGGCCACGCCGGTCAGCTTGATCGCTTTCAGCCGGCCCGTGGAGGGAACGTGCGGCCCGGCGCAGAGATCCGTAAATTCGCCCTGGGTGTAACAGGAAATCACGGCGTCTTCAGGAAGATCGTCAATCAATTCAACCTTGTAAATTTCCCCGGCTTCGGCAAACTTCCGCCGGGCCTCCTCCCGGCTTAACACCTGCCGCCGGAAAGGATAGTCGGCCTTGACGATGGCTTCCATTTCCTGCTCGATCTTTTCCAGATCTTCGGCGGTAAACGGCCGGGGCGGGTCGAAGTCGTAATAAAAACCGTCCGCAATGGCCGGACCGATGGCCAGCTTCGTCCCCGGAAAAAGCCTTTGCACGGCCTGAGCCAGCACGTGCGCGGTACTGTGGCGAAAGGCCTGCCGGCCCTGCTCGTCGGCAAAGGTAAAGAACTGAACGGCGGCGTCTTCCGTAAGCTCTTCCGCCAGGTCCGCCAGCCGGCCGTTAACCGCCGCGATTAAAGCTTCCTTCCCCAGGCGGGGACTGACGTCGGCGGCCACGCTGGAAAGCGGCGTATTTAAAGGATACTCCCGCACGCTGCCGTCTTTGAGCGTAACTTTCACCATACCCAAACCCCTTTATCGACATTCAGGAAAAATTCTCTCCCAAGAGTATATCTTAAAAAAATAAAAAATGTCAAACTAAACTAATGGGCCTTTGGCAAGGATGGATATACCTCCATTTTTTTGGTAAACTATAGGGAGCACAAAGGCATAGAGGGACAAAGGCACAGAGGCACAAAGGGGGAAAGGTACAAAGAGGGAAAGGTACGGAGGTACAGAGGCACAAAGCAAAATATTCCTTGGTCACACCT
>DAISHP010000022.1:0-12023 GCA_036822475.1 Bacillota bacterium | reverse complement strand
CAGGCCCGGATCACCCGGACCCGCTCCTACCAGGTACACTGTTCCTGCCTTCATGCATCATCATGCTCCCGCCTCAAACTCCCGCCGGACCCGGGTTAAAATTTCGCCGGCCCCCTTTGCCAGCATCCGCCCGGCCAGCTCCTCCCCCAGGGCGGCGGCCTCTTCCGGCGGGCCGCTGATACTCTCCCGGAGATAACGCTGCCCGTCCAGGGTAAGCACTATCCCGGTCAGATGAAGAAAGCCGTTTTTAATCTGCCCCAGGGCGCCAATGGGCACCTGGCAGCCTCCTTCCAGCCGGCGTAAAAAAGCCCGCTCAGCGGTTACGGCCGGGCGCGCTTCGGGATCGTCCAGCCCCGCCGCCAGCTGCCGGATTTCCTCGTCCCCTTCCCTGATTTCCACGCCGATCGAGCCCTGCCCGACGGCAGGCAGGCAGATGGAAAAGGGAATTTTTTGCGTAATCTCCTTTTCCAGGCCGAGCCGGCAAATTCCGGCGTACGCCACCACCAGGGCGTCCAACTCTTGTTCCGCCAGCTTGCGCAGACGGGTGGTCAGGTTCCCGCGGATGTCGACCATTTTTAAATCCGGGCGAAAACGCAGCAATTGCGCCTTGCGGCGCAAGCTGGAGGTGCCGAGGCGCGCCCCCGGCGGCAAATCCTGCAAAGTTAACCCCTGTTTAGAGATCAGCACGTCCCCCGGGTACTCCCGGCGGCAAACCGCCCCGATCACCAACCCGCCGGGCAGGCGCGTGGGGAGATCCTTCATGCTGTGCACCGCCAGGTCGCACTCCCCGGCCAGCAGGGCGTTTTCCAGTTCCTTTGTAAACAGGCCCTTGTCCCCGATCCTGGCCAGGGGTACGTCCAGGATATGGTCGCCCCTGGTTTTCATCCCGGCAATCCGGAAGCAGCACCCGGGATGCTGCTTTTTGAGCTGTTCAACCACCCATTGGGCCTGCCAGAGGGCCAGCCTGCTCTCCCGGCTGCCCACCACGATCTCCTTGCGCACCAATCTTCCTCCGCCGTATTTTAATTTAACCACAGAGGGCACAGAGAACATAAGAATCAGAAATCAGTAGCCGGGCCGCCCATTTTCGTTCCTGTGGTGCCGCGAAAAACCGTATGGGGGTCTTCTCCTCCCTAATCCCTATCCCCTAATCCCTAATCCCTGCTGCTTGGCCTGTTCTTCGCGCTTCCCAGGTACTTCCAGGTCAAAAAGATTTTGCAAAACCTCCGTATACAGGTGGCCCTCCGAAGTCAGGGCATATTCTTTCAGCCGGGTGATGGGAGGATGCAAAAGCTGGTTGACGATTGAATTGGCCAGCGAACCGATCACTTTTTTATCGTGCGCCGAAAGTTCTCCCAGACGGTTCAGCGCGCGGCGCAGTTCATTTTGCTTGATTTGTTCGGCCCGCTCTTTCAGCGCGGCGATAGTCGGGACCACGGACTGAATCCCCAGCCAGGCCATGAACTGATTCAATTCTTCCTCGATAATCCCTTCCGCCGTGACGGCCGCCTGTTTGCGCCAGGCCAGGTTTTGATCCACCACGGTTTGCAGGTCGTCGATGTCGCGTAAGACGATCCCCGGCAGTTTGCCGATCCGCGGGTCAATGTCCCGGGGCACGGCGATGTCAATCAGCAGGAGCCGGGCCCCCGGCCGCCTGGCCATGACTTCCGCCACCTGCGGGTAGTGGACCACGTAATGGGCGGCGGCGGTGCAGCTGATCACAATGTCCGCTTCCAACATGTAGTTGTATAATTGATCAAATTTCACCGCGCGCCCGCCGAACTGCCGGGCCAGGTTGACGGCCCGCCCGTAAGACCGGTTGGAAACAATCACCCCGGTAACGCCGTTGGCCACCAGGTAGCGGGCGGCCAGCTCGCTCATCTTGCCGGCCCCGATAATCAGCACCGAACGCCCGGCCAGCTCTCCCAGCGCCTGCCTGGCCAGGTCCACCGCGGCGTAGCTGATGGAAACCGCGTTTTGATCGATCCCGGTCGCCCGGCGCACCCGCTTGCCCGCCGCAATGGCCTGCTGAAAGAGGGTGTTCAGCACCTTGTTGGTAAAGCCCCGCTGGAAGGCAAACTGGTAGGCGTCCCGCACCTGGCCCAGGATTTGCGGTTCCCCCAGCAGCATGGAATCCAGCCCGGCAGCTACGCGGAAGAGGTGCCGGACGGCGTCGTGGAGCGTATGCACGTAAGTATAATTTTTAATCCCGGCAATGTCGACCCGGGACAGGCGAGAAAGGTGACCCCGGATCGCGTTTAAACCCTCGTCCAGTTCCCGGGCTGCTGCGTAAATCTCCGTCCGGTTGCAGGTGAAAAGGATTACGCATCCGGCGACGGCCGGCTCGGCGCTGATCCTGGCCAGCGCCTCCTGTAAAGAATGTTCCGTAAAAGAAAGGCGCTCGCGCACTTCAACGGGCGCCGTCCGGTGATTGACCCCTACGACAAGGACGAACATTATTCATAACCCGCTCCTTTGCCTCTTCCCAAAGCCCTTTTTGCACGAGCTCCAGAACCTGCTCGTCGACCAGCCCGGCCAAAAGCTCCTGCCTGGCGCGGCCGTCTTCAATTTCCCGCCGTGCCTTTTCCCGGATCCGGCCCAGCAGTTCGGTCAGTTCCCCGTATTCCGGCCCGTATCTTTTCTCCAGTTCCTCCCGGATTTTCCTGGCCAGCAGGGGGCTTTTCCCGCCGGTAGAAACGGCGACTTGAAAGGAGCCCCGCGTTACCACCGCCGGTACATAAAAAGTGCAATTTTCCGGGTCGTCGACCACGTTGACCAGCAGGTTGCGCTCCCGGCAGTCCCTGGCCAGCTGCCGGTTCGTCTCCGGAGAGCTGGTTGCCCCGATGGCCAGGAAAACCCCCGCCAGGTCGGCCGGCCGGTATTCCCCCTGCCGCCAGCAAATCCGCCCCTCCGCAATTAAACGGTGCAGGTGGGGCGTTACTTCCCTGCTTACCAGTTTAACCTTCGCCCCGCTTCTAAGCAGGGAAAGCACCTTTCGCTCAGCCACCGCCCCTCCGCCAACGACCAGACAGTCCCGGTTTTCCAGCTTTAGGGCGATAGGATAACAACAAGCCATCAGTCTCCCTCGAAAATAACAGGCACAAAGGCAACAGGCTTAAAAGGCGCAAAGGGAAAAATGCCTGCCTCAGGCCTCATTTTTATTTTCAATGGCAAGAGCGAATGTTCTCATGGGGAACCCTTTCGAAAACAGCGTTCTGCCATTGTTTACCATCGGGCTGGAATTGTCCGGCTCGCTTAAGAGCACCGGGTTGACCAGTCATCCTTTTCATACTTTCTGAAAAGGAAGCATTCCTGCTGAACAACCCCTCAATATCTCCTCGTCTGGATATAATCAGCAACCAGCCTCAGCATTTCTTTGACCGGTTCCGCGGGCAAAGCGGTCAGCTCCCGTTTGGCCCGGGCGATAAATCTTTGCCCGACCCGGGCGGCAAAAACGATACCGCCGCAATCTTTGATTATTTCAATGGCCTCCCCGATTTTTCCATCGCTTTGTTCCCGCCCGGAAACCAGCTCAAGCAGCCGCTCCCGCCGGGGGCTGTGCCGCAGCGCGTAGATGGCCGGTAAAGTAAGAATGCCCTGGCGCAAATCGCTCCCCACCGGCTTACCCAGCAACTCCTGGTCGGCCACCATGTCCAGGATGTCGTCTGTAATTTGAAAAGCCATGCCCAGATTGTAACCGTAGCGGCGCAAAGATTCCGCCACGCCGGCCGGAGCCCCGCAGACCGCCGCGCCCAGCTGGCAGCTGGCCGCGAACAGCAGGGCGGTCTTCCGTTTGATGCGGTAGAAATAATCTTTCGCTGTCTGGTTGAGATCAAAACAGGTAACAATTTGCAGCATTTCCCCCTCGCACATCTTGACGGTGGTTTCGGCGAGGACCCGGCTGATTAGCGGCTCTTCGTACCGGGAAACTAAAATCAACGATTTGGAAAATAAATAATCGCCAATGTGGGTGGACACCTTATTTCCCCACCGGGCCTTGACGGTATCCACTCCCCTGCGTTTCACGGCCGAATCGACCACATCGTCGTGAACCAGGGTGGCCATATGGATCAATTCCAGGGCCATGGCCAGAGGCAAAACGCGCTCAAAGGAGTAGTCGCCGCACCGGCCGCCCAGCAGGCTAAACGCAGGACGGAGCCTTTTGCCGCCGGCGTTTAACAGGTGGGTGGCTGTTTCGGTAATAAACGGGTCCGGAGCCTGCAAAACCTTCCTTAACTCCTCTTCTACAACTTTCAGCTCGCTTTTGATTTCTTCGAAAAGCTCCTGCATGCGTTTTTCGCCCCGTCCCCCAACAAGCGCTCTTGCCCACAAAATAGTTCGCCCAGGACACTAAAAAATCCTCCCCCGGACGGGAAGAATCCTGACGAAAAGCAATCTTTCATTAAGATTATTACATTTTAGTGAAAAAATCAATGGCAGCAGATGGTTTTCCGGGCAGCAATTGATTAATCCGGGGTGACGTGCTATAATATTTTTTGGCCCTTCGGCGGTAGTTGCCGAAGGGCCAAATCCAGCAATAATTTTTGCAAACAAGTTTTCGGGAGTGGATGGGGCCTGGTGGCCTCCCTGGTCTTCAAAACCAGCCGCGGGGCGAATAACGCGTCCCTGGTGAGTTCGATTCTCACCCACTCCCGCCACCCCCAACCCGAACCAGACCTTCCCTGACTAAACGGGAAAGAGCATAATAACCTACCGCCAGCCGTCCCCGAGCATTGTGAAAGCCAGGGGGAGCAGTTCGGCCACCCGCCGCTCCAGATACTCACCCCGGCAGTTGCACATCAAAACTTTCAACTGCGGGTTAAACTCCGCCAGCACCTGCAGGCAGGCACCGCAGGGAACGCAGTACTGTTCCGTGCCGGCGATCACCGCCAGCGCCGCAAAGTCCCGCTCCCCTTCGCTGACCGCTTTAAACAGCGCCACTCGTTCGGCGCAGGTGGTCAACCCATAGGAAGCATTTTCGACGTTGCAGCCTTTATACGTCTGCCCCCGGACGGTCAACAAAGCCGCCCCGACGCGAAACCCGGAATAGGGCGCGTAGGCCGCTTCCCTGGCGGCACGGGCAAGATTAATCAATTTTTCGACGGGAAAATCCAATTTCGGCAGCCTGATCATCGCTTGCAATCACCTGCAGTCAACGCTTCCGGCATCCGCAAAGGAGGACGCGACCGGCGAAGCGTGCAAGGAAAAGTGAAATCCGGGAAGAACGCCAGCTGAAGAATAACGTCAACGTTTCAAAAGAGCCAGAAGGTGCGGGTAGAAAACCAGAATGCCGACGATTACGGAATTAAGGGCGGCCAGCAGGACGGCCCCGGTGGCCACGTCTTTGGCGGCTTTAGCCAGGCGGTGGTGGCCGGGGCCGAACAGGTCGACAGCCAGCTCAATGGCCATATTGAGCATTTCGGCAATAAACACAAGAAAAATGGCAAACGGAAATTGCTTTGGGTCGTCCAGGCGTAGCTGATCCCCGCGAGAGCTAAACTAAATTTTTCCTTAAGACCGTTAGTTTTCAGCAACCTGGGAAATTTCTTTTTCTTCGCCATTCATTTGGTGATCCTTTTCCCCAAGAATTTCCCGAAGAGTGTCCGGAAGAAATGTTCTGCTAAGAATGTTCCGTTGCCATCAACTTATTTATTCGTTCCCGTTCGGCTGCTCCTTTAGTCAAGTGCCGGTACATTAACTTGCGAGCACGGCGGGCCTTATTGCGCCGGCTGATCGCCTGGTAAATCTGCCTGTACTCTTCGTAAAGGCGCTGCGGGGTCCCGAACACCGACGCCATCCAAAGATTGCGCGATTGCCGCCCGGGCGGTCTGCGGATAAACGTAATTGGCCAGACACCCCGGGGAAAGGGCCACCTTCAAACCGCCGGCGCCGGTCTCGCGACAGGCTCCCGGAGCAGATGAAAATAGTTTTGTCCAACAAGATCATCTATCCCTAATCCCTAACCCCTGATCCCTAACCCCTATTTTCTGAGGTTCAGCTTTTCCAGAACGGCTTCTTCCTTTGTCCGCATGACCTGCTTTTGCTCGGCAGTCTGGTGGTCGTACCCGAGCAGGTGCAGCATGCCGTGGACAATCAGGTAGGCAACTTCCCGCGCCAGGGAATGGCCGTACTCCGCAGACTGCCTTTGCGCGGCCGGCAGGGAAACCACCACGTCGCCCAAAATCAATTCCTCTTCCTTGCTGGCCAGGGGCTCCCCTTCCAGCATGGCAAAGGAGAGCACGTCCGTCGGGAAATCAACCCCCCGGTACTGCCGGTTCAGGCGCCGGATGTACTCGTCGTCTACAAACACGACGCTTACTTCGACTTCTTTCGCCACTCCCTCGGCCGCCAGCACTTCCTGGACGACCCTTTCGGCCAGCGCCTGCAGATCTTCACCGGCGGATAACTGACCTTGCAGGTTGTTTACGTAAACCGGCACCTTTTGTTTTTCTCCTTTCGATTTCCTTGCTCAAATCGGGGTATTCGATCCGGGCGTGAAAGATTCCGCTTAAGACCTGCAGAAAAGCCGAAGCAATTGTGTCCAGATCCTTAAAGGTTAGATCACATTCGTCCAGCTGGCCGTCCATCAGTTTATCCTTGATGATTTTCCGCACCATTCCTTCCACCCGGCCCGGGGTCCGGTTTTGCAGAGAGCGAACGCCTGCCTCGACAGAGTCCGCCAGCATCACCAGGGCCGCTTCTTTCGTTTTCGGCTTAGGCCCCTCATACCGGAATCCTTCTTCGTTGACGGCTCCTTCGTTTTGGCCGTTCTCCAAAGCTTTCAGGTAAAAATAGGTACACAGGCTGCTGCCGTGGTGCTGTTCGATGATGTCGATAATTACCGGTGGCAGTTTATATTCTTTGGCCAGTTCCACCCCGTCTTTAACGTGCGAGGTAAGGATCAGCGTGCTTAGCGTAGGGGCGATTTTGTTGTGCGGGTTGTCCTGGTTCAACTGGTTTTCAATAAAAAAGTAGGGTCTTTTCAGCTTTCCGATGTCGTGGTAATAAGCCCCTACCCGCGTCAAGAGACTTTCCGCCCCGATGGCCTCGGCAGCCGCCTCGGCCAGGTTACCGACCACGATACTGTGGTGATAAGTGCCCGGCGCCTCGGTAAGCAGGCGTTTTAAAAGCGGGCTGCCGGGGTGCGAAAGCTCCAAAAGGCGCACGGAGGAAGTTATCTTGAAGGTGCTTTCCAGGTAGGGCAGCAGCCCGATGGTCAAAATGGCCGAAAGAAATCCGTTGCCCACGCCGAAAAGGACGGCGGAGGCAACGATCAGGCTCGCCGCAGAGGTCTGGGTTAATTCCATGATTATGATGGCCGTGATATTGGCCAGGCTGGTATAAACGCCGGCCCGGGCCAGGTCGCCGCGCTGGCTCAGCCTGCTGACGGTATAAACGCCGGTAATTCCGCCCACCAGTCCCACGACGCCGAAGCGAAGCTGACCGTTGGTCATGAACATCAACAGAAAAGACATTACGGCAACGATCAGGACCGCCAGGCGGGAATCCAGCAGGATGGCAATCAGCATGCCCGCCGCCGCCATGGGTACCATGTAGCCGAAAAGGGCGCTCAACTCCGGCCACTGGGTAATGTTGATGGCGATGATGCCCTTGGCCACGATCATCACCACAACCACAATAATCCCTAAAAGGTAGAGATGCCCGGCGTTCCGGAAAATCTCTTTATTTTGCTGATAAAGATAAAAAAGGACCACCGCCATAAGCAAAATGACCAGCAGGCCATTGCCGATCAAGACCCGCCAGGGAATGGGGGCCTGGGTCAGGCCCAGCGCTTCCAGCTTGGCCATTTGTTCGGCCTTGACCACATCGCCGGCCCTGACGATCATTTCGTCTTTCCAGATGGTTACCTGCTGCGGCGGCACTGCGGCCATGGCCGCTTCCTTTAAAAGGCGCGTCCTTTCGGGGTTGAAAAATTTATTCGGGCGCAGGTAGGTTTTAATTAAATTGCGCCCCAATTCCTGGTAAGCTTTATTGAAAGGCAGCTGGCCCATTTTTTCCAGGAGGCTGTTCCTGGCGACATCCAGATTTTCTGGCGTTACCCCCTCTTTTCCTTCCAGCGCCTGGGCGATCAGGCCGTTTACGCTTTGCTCCAGCTGTTGCAGCGTCCGGGGGGAAGGCTGGATTAAAACCGCCAGCGTTTCTTCGGGCAGGGAAAAGGGAAGCAACTGCCGCAGACGGGCAACCCGGGCGTCCCGGCTGGCCCCGCTGTCCGCCTGCACCTCTCTAATGCCCGCGATTACTGCCGAAATATCTTTCTGCACGGCGGGGCTTACTTCGGGATCGGTGTCGTACTAGTCTTCCACGCGGGCGGCGGCTTCCCGGCGTAATTCTTCTGTTTTTACTTTATCTTCAAAAATAATGGTCCGGGGAGCGCGAATGTTTTCCGGGGAAACCTGGCCAACTTTTAAGTTGACCCGGTGCGGCATAAACTCAATGGAAATCAAGGTTGTGATGACGGCGAAAAAAAGAAAAGCTGCCAGCATGCGCCGGGTTTGACGCTGCCGGAAAAGAAAAGCAAGAAAAGCTGCCACTTTGCCTTTCAGCGTGGCAAGCATTAAATCACTCCCTTGAAAATAACAGGCACAAAGACAACAGGCTTAAAAGGCACAAAGGGAAAGGTACCTGCTTCAGGCCTCATTTTCGTGATTTATAGCGAAAACGGGCGTTCTCACGGGGAACCCCCCGGAAAATAGTCACGTCGTCAGTCGCCAGTCGTCAGGATAGCCGGAATTCGCTAAGCGAAATCCTGATCGAACTTGCCTGATCGATTCTCGTGATTAATTTATTCCGGAAAGAACATCCATCAGCACGGATAATGTGCCGCCCCTTTGTCCCTTTGTGCCTTTGTCCCTCGTCCCTTTGTGCCTTTTTCCTTATATTCCTTTGTCCCTTTATTCCTTTGTGCCTCTTTGCCTTTGTGCCTTTCCCCTCACTGCTGTCCTTCGTCGTAAGCCTTGATAATGTCCGCCACCAGCGGGTGGCGGACGATATCTTCATCCGTCAGGTAATGAAAGGCGACTCCTTCGATCCGGGAGAGGATCTTCTGGGCGTGAACCAGGCCCGAAACCTGCCCCCGGGGCAAATCAATCTGCGTGATATCCCCGGTGATGACCGCCTTGGAGCCAAACCCCAGGCGGGTTAAAAACATCTTCATTTGCTCACAGGTAGTATTCTGCGCCTCGTCCAAAATTATAAAAGCGTTCTCCAGGGTTCGCCCCCGCATGTAAGCCAGGGGAGCGATTTCAATAATGTTTCTCTCCAGGTATTTTTGGGTATTTTCCAGCCCCAGAACGTCGTAAAGCCCGTCGTAAAGCGGCCTTAAATAGGGATCGACTTTCTCCTGCAGGTCCCCGGGCAAAAAACCCAGCTTCTCCCCGGCCTCCACTGCCGGGCGCGTAAGGACCAGGCGGCTCACCTGTTTATTCCGCAGGGCGCTGATGGCCATCACCACCGCCAGATAGGTTTTCCCCGTGCCGGCCGGGCCGATGGCAAAAACAATGTCGTGTTCGCGAATGGCCTTGATGTATTCGCGCTGACCGAGCGTTTTCGGCTTAATCTGCTTGCCCCGGGCGGTTACCAGGGTCATATCCCGGGCCAGGCTGGTCAAAGCGTCGGTGACCCCTGCCCGGACCACCTTGATGGCGTAGTTTACTTCCTGCGGAGTCAGCCGGTTTCCCGCCCGGTAAAAATCCTGCAGCTGCTTGAATACTTCCCGCGCCTGTTCCGTTTGCGCGGGCGGACCCAGAATAATCAATTCCTCCCCTCGGGTCAGCACGCGCACACCCAGCATCCGCTCAATCAAAGAAAGATGCTCGTCGTGGTGGCCGAAGATCTCCGCCGCTGCGTTGACATTGTCCAGAATTACCCTGGCCTCAGCGTTTTCGCCCAAAGTATCCCTCCCGTTTCAGTCGTCGGTCGTCGGACGTCGGTCGTCGGTTAAAGAGATTAAAATTAACCACAGAGGATCCAGAACAGAAAGGTTAATGGTCAGGAATCAGTAGCCGGCTTTTCGCCCTGAGGCGAAAGAATCTCATTTAGTCTCTTCAACTCACCACATACCTTAAAAACACCCGTTGCTAATTAATTTTTGACAGATTTAACCGAAAAGGGTTTATTGACCCCGATGTCTTCCAGTGTTTCCAGGTAAGCCCGCACCCGGGCGACGTTCTCGGGCTGGTTCACCACCAGCTCTTCAACCCTCTCTCTTAATATAATAGCACTTTCGGGCAGCTTTTGTTTTATCCCGGCCAGAGCTTTTTCTTTGGCCAGCTGAACTGCCTGCGCCCTGCTCCTGGTGATGGTGTAATCCTGCAATTCACGGTATTTCACCGTTATAAGTTCGACGCCGGGATGAAAATTCCTTCCCTCAGGAACCTTTTTCGTAAAACTCTCTTGCCGGTACAGAGCAAAAGGAACTTCTGGCGGCCCTTTTAAAATTATTTCCTTCTCGCCAATTTTTATCCAAAGTTTGGTAACAACCCGCCCGGTATATCTTTTGCCCTTTTCCACCAGCGGGGCCTCGCCGTATTCTTCGTACCAGACGCGGGCCCGGACAATTCCGCGGGCGTCAACGTAAGCGGGCTCCGGCGGGGCCGGTTTCGCTTCTTTTTCCGCTCCTTCCTGCTCTGGCGCAGAGGCCTCCGGGGGCGGGACGATGCCGGAAATAAGCACCTGCCCGGGCGCCACCGTGTCCCCTTTCTTCACCGCCGGATGGCCCTTTAAAACCAGGACATCCTCCACCAGGCCGGCCTTGGCGGCCACCACGTGGGAAAACCCGGCTTCCTTCTCTTCCGCCAGAGTTTTCTCCACTACCTTGATCTCGGCCTTTGTCCCCCGAATATAGACGCCGACCCACGAAAGAACGGGCAGCTGTTCCTGAATCCTCTTTTCCACCGCCCCCACATTCAGCTTCCACCGAGGGGTGCCGCGCTCCAGGCCCGCCGCTTCCGCTGCTTTTATTATATCATATTCTGCAATCCTCTGGTTGCCGGACACCTCGACAAACCAGACAAAAGAACTTAAAAAATAAATCGCCAGCAAAAAGAATACCCCGCCGGCAACCAGGGCCTTGCGCCGTTTAAGCCGGGCGAGTAAAAAGGGCAGGCCTCTCCGCTCGTAAATTTCAAACCGGCTGCCGGTTTTGCGGGCAATATGTTTAAACGGCTTGACGGCGCTCAGTCTGATTTTTAAAAAAACCCGCCCCTCTGCGGGCATCTGGACGTCCCAGAGCAAAATTCCCCGGCCGGCCGCCAGGTTAATCAGCTTTTCCGGAGCGTCGCTTTGGACGAGGAGCGTAACGTAACCGGTTAAAAAATTAATGAGGCGTAAAATAAACATCCTCAGTCGTCACCCCCAAAGGCAATGCTTTTGAGCTTGCCCTCCACCAGAATTTCCTCCGGAAGAATGCTGCGGAGCCGCAGGTCCCCGCCTTTGACAATTAGCTCCCCTTCCGCAGTATTAATGCGGATTTCTTCCGCACTATACTTTAAAATGCCGCGGTGGTTTTCCACGACCAGCTGGAAGCCGCCCATCAGGGTAATTTTGGGCAGGTCCAGGATGATGTCCCCGGGAATCTCCAAAGAGTCGGACACCTGCTGCTTAAAGCGCTTCGATAGATCCCGCCAGGCCATCTTCTCCCTCCTTTACCAGGATCCTGGCAAGGGGTTCTGGTCACAATATATGCAGAAAAGAAAGGGCAAATTACCGGCGCCCGCGGGGCAGCCGAAAACAAACTTTTACACCCTCCGGCAGGCGATAAAAAACTTTTTTCGTTCGGCCGTTTTTTATAAAATTACTTAATTACCCGCCTGAGATTATTCCATAAAACCTTTATTATAAGGTAATATTAAAAGCATGGGAATTCTTTATGGAATCGTTCGTCCCTCCATAAAGAAGTGAAAATGGAAACATTCCAAAGAAGACAGTCAAACCCCTAATTCCTACCCTAAAAACAAATTTTTATCCTCTGATGGTGCCACGAAAGTGGCATGAGGGTCTACCCA
>DAISHP010000021.1:0-12484 GCA_036822475.1 Bacillota bacterium | reverse complement strand
CAGGACAACTTTATGCATGGTGTATCTTTCGCTGGGGCTGGACCTGACAATGGCCTGGGTTGTCCCCGAGACGAATTCCTGGACGTCTCCCCCCGTACAGAACGCCTTGCCGGCCCCGGTAATCACGACTGCCCGCACCTCCGGGTCTGTACCGGCGTCTTCAATTGCCTCCAGGATTTCTTCGCGCATTCTGCCGGCAAAAGCATTGTATCTTTCCGGCCGGTTAAGAGTAACAGTAGCTATATTATCTTTCTTTTCCAGTAAAACATATTCCCACTTCATTTTTCTCCCTCCCAAAATAACGAATATATTTGTTTAGAAAGTTCTTTTGTTACAGCCATCATCTCCGGGAAGATTTCCCCGACACTTTTGATTTCCCTGCATAATCCGGCTGACTGGCCGCACGGAAACAAAATCTGCTCCTGTTTTTTTGTCGCCTGCGCAAGCATTTCGCCGTATACCTTTTCCCCTTTCTCGTCGAATTCTTTGCTCTCCGGGAGCTGGCTGAGCATTTCGGCAGCAGCACTTCTTAAAACCCGGATGGGCATCATTTTTTCCTTTCCCAGCACCACTGTGGACTCGCATTTTGCTTCCAGAATGAACTGCTTAAAGTCGTCGGGGACCGGGCACTCTCTGGTGGCCAGGAAGCGGGTTCCTACCTCCACCCCTTCCGCGCCCAGAACCAGAGCGGCCAGGAGACCCCTGCCGTCGGCAACGCCGCCTGCGGCAACTACCGGAATTTTTAATCTGTCCACTAACTGGGGCACAAGGCAGAAAACAGTCGCGTCAGTCCGCCCCAGGTGCCCCCCGGCCTCGTAACCGGTGGCGATGACCCCATCAACCCCTGCTGCTTCAGCCTTTTGAGCCATCTCTACGGTAGAAACTTTGTGCAGAACTTTTAACCCTGCTTTCTTGATTTTCTCCATTATCCTGGCCGGATTACCTCCGGAAGTAGTTATAGTTTTCACCCCCATTTCAATGGCAATTTCCAGGGCTTCCAGGGCGTTTGGGCGGTGGAGGGGGATGTTGATTCCAAAGGGCCGGTCAGTCAATTCTCTTGCCTTTTTTATTTCCTTTCGTAATTGCTCACCAGAAAGGCCGGAAGCGGCGATCTGGCCAAAGCCTCCGCTGTTGGAAACGGCTGCGGCCATTTCCCCTAACGTTATCATGCGCATGGGGCCCTGGATCAGGGGATAAGCCGTCCCCAGGATGCCGGTAATCCGGTTTTTAATGGCTTGAGTCACGTCAAATCACCTCTCATCATTAAAATAACCATAAGAAACGCCCGGGATTAACCGATTTTCTGAATTACCCTTTCCTCACCTCCTCCAGCCATTTAACTCAGCAGGCTATCTTAAACTTTTCCACTTCCGAGCGCAGGCCTGCCGACAGGCTGTTCAGATTTTCACCAACAGCGCTGATTTCACTTGCGAAGGCGCTCTGTTCTTCAGCTGCAGCTGCTATATCCTGAATACCGGCGGATACCTCCTGGACCGCCGCAGCTACCTGCTGGATACTATCAGTAACAACTACCACATTTTCCAGTATTTTATTAAAGGCGGCCCTTGTCTGGCCGACTACCTTCAGTCCTTCCTGCGCTTTTTCATTCCCGGTGGTAATTGCCTGCAAAGCGATTTTTGCTTTTTGCTGAGTTTGATTAATCAGCTGGTAAATCTCCTTGGCCGAGTTGTTTGACTGCTCGGCCAACTTGCGCACCTCTTCGGCAACCACTGCAAAGCCGCGCCCGCTTTCCCCGGCGCGGGCCGCTTCGATAGCCGCATTTAAAGCCAGAAGGTTGGTCTGGTCAGCAATCTGGGTAATCATGTTTAAGATGCGCGTGATCTCGCCGGCACTGCTGTTCAATTCTTCAATCGCCTGCTTTACCTGTTCCGCTGAGACAGCCATGGCTTCCACCTGCTCGCCCATTAGCTCCATGTGCCCTTTTCCCGTTCCAGCCAGTTCATTGGACTCCTGGGCGGCACGGGCCACCTGCTGGGCACTTTCAGCTACATTGTTTATTGTCGCGGCAATTTCGGAAACACTTGCCGCAGCGCTGGTGCTGGCTTCCGAAACCTGCCTGACGGTTCCGTGCAGCTGACGCGCCGTATCAGCCACATTCTCAGCGTTTTGTTTTACTTTTTCAAACACATTACACAGGTTTTTAAACAGGCGGTTGAAAAAATACGCTATGGCACCGACTTCATCGGTAGTAACTACCGGCAGGCGCACCGTAAGGTCGGCATGACTTTCTTCGGCTCCTTTTAAAATTTCAACCAGGGGGTCCAGCGTACTCTTTAATGAGCGCAGAATGAAATAAATTGTACTATAAGAAAAAAAGACTAAAAGCACTGCCACATACCCGATTTTTTTCCCTACATCTTGAACTCCCAATCCCGATAAAACGCCGCTGATCGTGACAGGCACAACGATATCAGACGTTAACATCAGCGCCAGAGCTATCCCCATCTTTATTCCCAATGAAATGCCTTCACCGGCCGCCAGGGCAACTCCTTTTCCGGCAAACTCCCGCTCCAGCACTTGCAACGCCTGCACAAAAAAAGGATATGCGTACACAAAGACGGCGGCTATCCCTAAAAATACCCCCGCCACTGTCATCTTGCCAGACGACCAGGGATGAAAAGCTGTCCCGGCCACCGGCCCGAACGTACCGTAAATCAACCCGATCAGCATTTCTACAAAGAAGAACCTGTTGATCGCCTTGTTTACCTGTCCCGCTTTCAAATATGAGCACGTCCAGTAATTAAAGTACAGGAGAGCCGCGGCTAACGGCATCCAGGCCACACCTAAAAAAACGGGCGATAACAGCCCCTCAGCTATCTGCTGCGGTGTGAACATTCCCGTAATACCAACTGTCAGCACCCACAGGAGCGTTCCCACCACATACATGGCTGCAATGTATAAACTCACTCGGGTTTTCAAAACCACACATCCTTTCCGGGTATTTTTCTCCCGTTCGCCCGGGAAAAAATTATGCCCGTGCTGGTCAGGTTACTAGAAAGTAACCCAAACCACATTTCCTTCCTTCAGAAGCACAACGCGCTGCCTGCCGCGATAGGGGAAGCATAACCTGACCGCCTGGATATTATACCATAGATTCTGGCGCAAAAACCTTCTTTCGTTAAATAAACATGGTTTCCCCTGGCGCCAACAGGAATATCCTGGTTGTTTCGCCATCTGCCTTTAACAACAAGTCCGGGTTGGCTTCCGTACCTTTAAGACAATTATAGTGCATGGGGATAACCGCCCCTGGTTTTGTTTCTTTAATCAGTTTCAATGCTTCCGAAACATCCATGCCCACCTTCCGGCCCAATAACTTATAAGGGCCGATGGGCAATATCGCCAGGTCAACACGGGCTTGCAACACATTAATTAACTCCGGAAACAAAAGAGTGTCCCCGGCAAAATACACGGACTTTTCCTCAATTTTAAGAATATATCCCACCGCGTCTTTTGCCCCTGGGGCCGGGTGGTAAGCGGGCGTTACCAGGATCTGTACGCCGGCAGCGTGAATAGTTTTACCTGGTTCCGCCGCGTGATACTTAAGGCCAAGTTTTTTGGCCCTGCGCACCACCGAAAAAGGCCCCACCACCAAACTCCCCAGCTTTCCGGCCAGCTCCAGGCCCTTATCGTCAAGATGGTCGCCGTGAGCATGGGAAACAACCACGAGATCACAGGATGAAATCTCATCTGCTTCCATCGCCGGGGGTTTCAGCCGCCGATAAAGCAAACTTCGGCCAAACCAGGGATCCGTCAGGATAGTCGTTTCACCTGATCTGATCAAAAAAGTGGCATGACCAATCCAGGTAACTTCCATTATTTTACTCACCTCTTTTCTTTTGGGAACCGGCGCTGCGGCGGATTAGATTAGAGATGCCCGGTGATCACCAGCCGCTGGAGCTCAGCCGTTTCCTCCCCTATCTGCAAAATTCAACTTTCGCAGCAGCTGATCTTTTTCATGTACCGTGATAAAATAAGGTTTTCTTAAATAACAGGCAAAACACCCTCCTTCTGGGATAATGGGGTTAGTAAACTGCCATTTACAGAAAGGAAAGGTGTTTTGTTTGCCTTTCATTATAACTTGTCTCCCATTATAACAGAGTTATCCGCAAACATCCAGATCCAGTCCCGAATTAAAACCCGTCAGCGCGAAGCAAGCTGAATGCACAAAGACATACCCATGGCTGCAACGGTCGGTTTTGCAGACTATCCGAACTCTCCGCGGTAATGAAAGGGTGAGATCCTTGCTTCTGCAGGAGTGGATTACTCCGGCCTGCCCGTCCGGATTGTTTTTGTCCGGAGCCGGGCCAGTGGCGGAAAAAAACTTTTATTCAAATTCAAATTCACTTATCCAGATGGCAACAGTTTTGGTTTGCGGGGAGTATCCCAGTCCTGCTTTAGCGATCCCTATCTTTATGCCTTCGCCCTTTATTACCATCGGTAAGGGAAGAGTTACCCGGAGGTCTTGTCTGGCAAATCCGACCCGCCAGAAGACCCAGAAAAGTAAGCAAACAAGGACAAACAGCAACAGGTATTTTAACTTTGCCTTCATGAACTAAGTCACTCTACATATGAAGCTTTATGCCCCGGCTCGACGGTCAGCACCAGGTTTGGAATGGTAATTCTCGACGCCTTCAGGGAATGGGTGTTCAACTTGACCGTCCATCCTTCCAGGGAGGGATCGGTCAGCCCCCCCAGACGAAGCAGAAGGTCGTTTTCCGGTTCTGTGCTCCAGTAGTCCGTGAGGGTAATCGGGATAAGTCTGAAAGCTCTTGCCACCAGCTTCTTGCCGTACAGTTCGGAAGTACATACCTTGAGGTCTTTTTCGAAGAAGCCCCCTTCCACGGTAACCACATCGCCGGGGTTGAGCGTTTTGATGGTCAGATTAAACGGCGTGCCGTCCGGCGCCGTTAAATTCTTATAGAGGTGCAGGCCGCTGATTGTCACCCGGTTGAGCCCGATTTTCGCCTGGGGCTCGCTCGACGATTCCGAAGTTTCTGCATAAACTTTACCCACCCAAAGATCGCTGCCTTTCAGGTAATCCGCCTCCACGACGAACCCCCCGACCCACGGCTCGGCGGGAAAAGTACCCGGCGCGTAAACGGTGCCGTATACAGCCCCTGACGTACTGTAAACTTCCTGAGCAGCCGCAGGTGAGGAAGAAAACTCTTGTGGCCCCGCCAGGAAGAAAACGAAAGCAATAGCCGCAACCCCCACGGCCCCAATCCCCACCAGTTTTTTCAGCACTCCCGCCAGGTTGCGGTAACCCATTGTTCTTCACCTCCTTTCGGAAGCGTCAAATTTTACGAGCTTCCCAAGACGTATGGGGGTGATTCCTGTTCCTCCTTTTGCTTCGGCATTTCTTTCGCCGGCTGCCAGGCAAAGGCCAGCGACCCGCCCAAAATTCCCAAAGGAGCGCCGATTAAGGAGAGCAGGGAGAAAATAATCAGCCCCACGCCCAGGCCGGCCGCCCACTGCGGGTAAACCAGCAAAAGCAGGGCGAGGGCACAGATGACCAGCCCCTCAAAAAGAACGATGAGGACAAAACTGTTGGGCAAAAGGGCCAGCGGCAGAAGGTTTGCCCCTACCCAGGCAACCATTCCCCCGCTTAACAGGGAAAACAGCGCCGCCGCGACCGGCCGGAAACGATTGGCTGCGGCGATCAGCCCGGGAATGACCGCGGCTGCCAGAGCCGCCGCCAGCGGCGCAGCCGCCAAGAGCGCGGCGGCTGACGCCCCTTTCCAGGACAGCTGGTGAACAATCAAACGGACGACTTCCGTCCCGACTATGGCCGCCGCCAGGGCCAGAACCGCCATCAGCGGGAACTCCCCCCGGAAGGAAAGGTAGGCGTCTCTTTTCCGGAAAAAAGCAATCAGCCGGGAAATCATCCAGCCCGCCAGAAAAAACCCGACTGTTCCGCCGATTATTCCTCCCTCGACGCTTCCTCCCGGCACTCTGCCTTCATTGGGAGCCGCCGCGCCCAGCAGAACGCACACCGGCAGCAGGGCCAGCCCGGAGCTGAGAAAGCTGTTCTTTTCCGCCCAGCGCAACCTGATCCATGAAATTAAGTTTCGCATGTCCATCACCCTGCCTTTTTTGGCGTTGAAAAAAGTTAAGAGGAGAGGGCCAGGAAACAAACTTAGCTGATGATTTCGCAAAATCCTGCGGTTGCTTCCGGGCCGGTGATCACATTTTCATGGTTTTTGCCGCGGCCGGGATTTTGCAAAGTAATCAAAACATTAATGAACGTTGATGTTCAGGCTCATCCCCGGGATGGTAATGGTGTTGGCAAATAAATAGTGCGTGTTGAGTTCCGCGTTTTCCAGGTGGAGGGAAGGAGCCTTCAAGTCGATTTTGTCCAGCGCGTCAACGTTTCCGTCTCCATTGTAGTCCCCGGCGTGCTCTTCCACGTCCAGGCCGGTAAATCCAGCGCTGCTGGCGGTCAGACCCGTGATCTTCAGCTTCAGGCCGTTGCCAGTAACGTCCTGGGTCGCCGCAATGACCACGTCAACAGTATAACCCATCGCCGTGAGTGTTTTCGAAAGGTTTAAGCCGCTGATGGTTGCCGTGTCCAGGTCGACAACGGCCATGGGGTAGATCATTTGTTCCGAGGTTTGCCCCATGGTCGGGTAAAGATGGAAGCCCGTTCCGTCAATCGTGTTTGCTTTGATTACGAAGCCGCCCACGCCGGCGATGGGAAACGCCGCCAGAGCCGCCCCGCCGCTCAGCGCCAGCACCAGCAGCGCTACCAGGAGCGCGTAGGCCAGGCCCGCCGAAACAGCAAAGCGTTTTTTATTCGTCATTTAACTACCCCCCTTTCTTTAGTAAATATTATAGCGGCCCTCTCCTCATTAACACCTCCTGTAACGCCCTTCCCCGGATGCTGCCTGCCCGGTGCCGGGCGCTATTTTAACCGGTTGGTTAATTAATAAAGCCGGTGTTACCGTTTCCTGGCAACCCGGCCGCCTTAGCTTTCGCTTTAGGCCCGCTGGCTTTGCGTCCCCGACTTTCGCCGGGTTTGCCTTTTGCAGGAAAATCTAAATGATCAAGACGGAGAGTTCGGATAGTCTTTAAACTGACCGTTATGGCCATGGGTATGTCTTTGAGCATCCAGATCGCTTCGCGCTGGTGGGCTTTGATCCTAATTTTATCACAGGACATGAAAATAATCAACTGTGAAAGTAGATTTAGTATAAAAAAAATTATAAAATTTTTTATAAAGAGGAACACCGCCCGGCGGTGTTCCTCAGGCGACTATCCCATTTGCCTGCATGACCCTGATTTGCTCCCGGCTGTAACCCACCGACATCAACACCTCAACGGTATGCTGCCCAAGGGCGGGCGGCAACTGGTCTGCACCCGTTTCTGCTTGCGGAAATTTGATCGGGTGAGCGATTGTTTTTATCGTCTTTCCTCCCGGCAAGGCCAGTTCGTTAACCATCCGGCGCTGGAGAACGTGGGGATGCTCCACCACCTCGTTCAATTCCAAAACCGGTTCCACACAGGCGTCGGTCTGACTAAACATTTCGACGATCTCATCCCTGGTCTTGGTGTTGAAAAATTGCTGCACCGCCGCAAAATCTTCTTTGCTCCCGCTGAACTGCCGGTTTAATAAATCATTTCTCCCGCTTTTCCGGCAAAACGCCTCCCAAAACTTCGGCTCAATAGCACCCAGGGAAACATATTTGCCATCCCTGGTTTTGTATACGTTATAGCACACCATGCCGCCGTTTAACGGCGTTTCGCCCCGCCCTGCTTTTTCCCCGGTGTTCAGGCAATGGGTGAGATCCATGGTGAGCCACGAAACCGCACCGTCCAGCATGGCCACATCGATGTACTGTCCTTTCCCGGTGCGTTGCCTGTTTACAACGGCGGCGAGAATACCGACCGCTGCCATCAGCCCGCCTCCACCGATATCCGCCACCTGAACGCCCGGTATGACGGGGGCGCCGTCCCGGCTGCCGGTCAGTCCCAACACTCCGGCGATAGAGATGAAATTGATATCGTGACCGGCCCGCAGGCGGTACGGCCCGCTCTGGCCGTAACCGGTAAGGGAGCAATAAATTAAACCAGGGTTTATTTTGCTCAACCGGTCGTAACCAAGGTTGAATTTCTCCATCACGCCGGGACGAAAACCTTCGATCAAAACGTTATAAGACTCAACCAGCCGGCAAAAGACAGCCTGTCCCTCGCTTTCTTTCAGGTTCAGCCGCATACTTTTCTTGTTCCGGTTCAGCGCGTAGAAATAACCGCTGTTCCTCCCGTCTACCGGCGGACCCATGGTCCTGATATAATCCCCCATCTGGAGGTCCTCTATTTTTAATACTTCCGCACCCATGTCCGCAAGCATCTGGGTACAGTATCCCCCCGGCAAAAGCCTGGTTAAGTCTAAAATCTTTACCCCTTCCAGAAGTTTAAACAAAGTCTTACCCTCCTTTTCGTAGTTTGGAACATCCTCCTAAAACTATCCCGGGCTTCCGCCAAAGTCTTTCTTTTGCTCATTTTCATCCCCGGATTTGAGCTTTTCAGCAACGGGACACCGGGTTATCAATCGTATATGGTCTGGCACTGGAGGAGCTCCACCGGGATGCCCACCGTCCTCTCTATATCAAGGTAGCACCGGCCGGAAAGATCCCTCCCCCACCCGCTTAAACTGAAAGGGGAAGAAGGGATCACCACCAGATCCGGCTTCCGCCCCTCTTTTCGCACCCAGTCATTTATACAGTGAATGAAGTCTTCCACCAGCAACAGATCGCCCATAAAAATATTGCCGCCGAAGAACCTGTTTTCCGGAACTGCTACCCGGATATTGAATCCCGCCAGGACGAGTGATTCGTTCATAAGCTGCTCAAAGACGGGCTTTACCAGGGTTGAAGAGAGAAACAGCACCTCCCTGGCCCGGTGCGCCAGGATAATTTCCCTCAGCTGTTCCAGGTACCCGGCCCGGAGGCCGGTGCCCATGAAAACCATGCCCAGATGTGTATCCGTCGCCCTGGAATAAGGGTAGTCACACCGTTCAAGGTCAAGATTCAGGAGCAAATCCTTGCCTTCCCGCTGCACAGTTACAGTTAAGGATTTAATGTCGCTCTGCTGAAAAAGGGAAAGGATATCCCTCGCCTGGGGCCTGTTGCGAACGGCAAGACCCCCGATGCCCTTGATTATGTCTCCTCTTTTCACCCCGGCAAAGTAAGCGGGGGAATTTTTGACCACCCCGATTACCTCGGGCACATTTTTTACCGGCCGGGAAATAAACTCTTCAAACATACCCGGCATAACCACAATGGGATGATCGTGTTTCGCCCTCAGCTCCTGCACCCGGCTGACAATCAACCGCCACAGGGTATCCCGGTCGAAGATCTCGTTCCGCGAAAAATACCTGGAGTACCCCGGCAGGCTGATCTGTACCAGGTGGGCGCCGCATCCCACGGCATAGGCCACGGTGTCTTCCAGGTCCGCCAGCATCTCCTCTACCGAATCCAGGGGCCAGGGTACAATTACTACCGAATAAGGGATCCGCGCCGACCTGAGCAGGGGCAGCGCGTTGATGGCCACCTCCGGCCTTCTGTCCCGCATCAGCCTCTGCCTGCGCCGGGGAGACGCGCTGTTGAGCGAAACATCCAGGTAAACCGGGCCCAGACTGGCCAGGGCGCTGATCATTTCCGGCGTTAACGCCGTGCCGTTGGTAATCAGCCGGAAGGGCTTTTCGGTTTTAACCCGCAGGTCCCTTAGAATCGGCAGAATGTGCGGGTGGACCAGGACCTCGCAGGTGCTGCCCAGGCTGGGAAATAAACTCTTTTTTCGCCGGGGGAAGAAGTACTTCAGCCTGGTTCTGAGCTCAGCCAGTTCCTCTGCTGCCGTCCGGCGGGGGAAGTCAAGGGCCAGCGAAGGAGGATTTCCCTTGCGGTAGCAAAAAACGCAATCACAATTACAGCGGGAACCGGCGTATTCAAAAATTTCCGCCGGCCGGCAGTCTGAAGAAACCAGCCAGTCGCCGGGATTTTTTAAACGAAACCCGTCGATCTCAACTACCGAACCATCCTTTTCCAAACTGACCAGGGACAGGATACTCTCCAGTTGCCGTCTGATCAGCATGATCCTGGGTTCGTAAAGTGCGGTGCAGGATATGTTTTGAAAAGATAACGGGCCCTTCCGGCAGGCCGGCTCCTCTTCCTTCCGGTCCGCCGTCCGGCCCGCTCCGTCCCGGTCATCCTGGTCAAATATTTTATGGATTACTCCCCGGTTGTTTAGCAGCTTGAACCCGTCAACTTTTACCTCTTTTTCACCCGCGCAGGGAATAACCACGTCCAGAAGATTGCGCAGCTGCCTCTTCACCATTTCAGTGGGAAGGTCCCCGTCGGAACAAGCCGCATTATCTGCCGGAACGATCCTGTAGCGAAAAATATAATCAGACGGCTGCAAAGACCTATCCCTCCGTTGGCTGCTGATCTGTTCATCCTTGTTTCAATCGCCTTTAAAAAAAGGTTTGCGCTTTTCCAGAAAGGAGCGGGGCCCTTCCCTGGCATCCCGGCCCCTGTTCACGCCTTCCACGATGGCCTTCAGCTCGGCTTCCAACCCGGGGTTTAAGACCTGGTGATCCGTCAATTTTCTGATCATCGCCTTGGTGGCGATAACTGCCGGCAAACTGTTTTCCCCGGCCAGCTCACGGGCCAGCGCATACACTTCCCCGGCCAGCTGATCAGCCGGAAACACCCGGTTGACCAGGCCTACCTCCCTGGCCCTTTGCGCATCGACCAGCCTGCCGGTTAAAAGCAATTCCTTCGCCGCACCCTGCCCGATCAGGTTGACCAACCTGAGGGTGGAGGTATAGTAATACACCCGCCCCAGCTTCACCAGGTTTGCGCCGAGGCAAGCATTTTCGGCGGCCAGGCGGAAATCGGCAATCACCGCCAGGTCCAGCCCCGCCCCCACGGCATAGCCGTAGATCATGGCAATGACCGGCGAAGGGTAGTCCATCAAGCTGTGCAGGCAATAATCCAGCGCTTCAATGAAACGCCGCATCTCCTCCTCATTGGTTACGCTGGCCAGATCCCCCCCGGCACAAAAGGCCTCCTGACCTGCCCCCCGCAGGACCACCACCGGCCGGTCCCGTTCGCGTAGCCGGCATAATGCATCTCCCATGGCCAGCAAAGTTGAACGGTTCAGGGCGTTGCGTTTATCCGGACGGTTAATGGTCAGAGTGCAGGCATAACCGTGATCTTCCGCGATAATCTCGCCGGCCACGTAAACCACCGCCTCAATCAATCCAGGATTTTAAGACAGCCCCGGGGGAAAATCTCTCTGAGCGCCGTATAAGGATCTTTGCGGCCGGCGGCAACCTCGTCCAGCTGCTTTCCCACCGCTTCGTCGGAGTTAATCAGTTCTTGCCATTCCTGAACAACCGTCCGTTTAAGCACTTCCTTAAGCTCCCACTTTCTTCTTTCCCGGCGCCGCGCCTCCAGATCCGAAGCGCAAAGATTCCGCTGCCGATCCTGAATTGCCCCCACCAGTTCCGGCACACCTTTGCCGTCTATCCCCTGGGTCAGCAGGACCGGCGGCATCGCCGACTCGTACCTGGGGTTCATCTGCAGCACCCCCTGCAACTGCAGGGCCAGGCCCTCGGCGCCGGGACGGTCCGCCTTGTTGACCACAAAAAGGTCACCAATTTCCATCAGGCCGGCTTTCATGGCCTGAACGCTATCCCCGCCTTCCGGCACCAGTACCACCACGGTTAAATCAGTGGTTTGCATGATGTCCAGCTCTGTCTGGCCGACCCCCACCGTCTCCACCAGCACATAATCACAGCCGGAAGCGTCCATCAGCTTGATCACATCTCCCGTGGCCCGCGCCAACCCCCCCAGGCTGCCGCGGGTGGCCATACTGCGAATAAACACGCCGGGGTCCAGAAAATGATCCTGCATGCGGATCCGGTCACCTAAAAACGCGCCCCCACTGAAAGGACTGGTGGGATCAACGGCAATGATCCCCACCTTTTTGTCCATGGCTCGCAGTACCTTGGCCACCTGGCTCACCAGACTGCTTTTTCCTGCTCCGGGGGGCCCGGTAAAACCTACGCAGAAAGCCCTGCCCAGGTAATGCTGAATCATAGGCAATACCCGCGACATTCCGGCGGGTTCATTTTCAACCAGCGTGATCAACCTGGCCAGGGCCGCCTGGCTGCCCTTGACCAGTTCCCCTACCAGTTCATCTTCCGTCCATTGCCGTCTTCGCCCAATGCTTTCCGGTGTTATTTTCAGCCCCCCCATTTCTTTGCAAACATCCTGTCGGGCAATAAATCAGCGGCTGACGTTCTGCCGGATAAATTCGGCGATCTTCTTCACCGGGGTCCCGTGGCCGAAGACAGCGCTGATCCCCTGTTCCTGCAAAAAAGGGATGTCCTTCTCCGGTATGTGCCCGCCGGCTATAATCAGGGTGTCTTCCTTTCCATTTTCCTTGAGCTGGCGGGCAA
>DAISHP010000020.1:0-12491 GCA_036822475.1 Bacillota bacterium | reverse complement strand
GCACAAAGAAATAAAGTCGGGAATATTTTACTTTGTGCCTTTGTGCCTGGAAAACTTTGTGTCTGGTATTTTCAGGGTAGTTTTAACGAAATGGAATTCCCGCTCATCGTCAAAAAAGACGACCATTAAATTAAGGAACGGAGGCAAGATTATGATTAAGGATTATCTTAAAATGGCAGCCATCTTTTTACTGATTTTTATCACTGTAAATCTGCAAATAAATAAAGTAATCCCTCCTGTGATGGGTTATGTTTTCTGTGCCCTTTACGTTGTATTCGGTTTTCTGGCATACCAAAAACACAGCCTGCCGTACATAAAAAAGATGTATGCCGTCTCGATCGCAGTCCAGCTACTGTTTTTCATGGCCATTCCTTCCTGGTTGATTAAAAATAACATGGCTCTTAATATCTCCTGGCCTTTATACCCGGAGGTGTTGTGGACGGCAGGCAGGCTGCTGGTCTGGTACGCGGCTGTTTCTTTCGTCTTCGTGCCTGGAATTGTGTTTTTATTTGGCCGGCGGGCCTGGTGCACCTTTATCTGCGGTACGGGAGTGCTGACAGAAACGCTGGGCAATGATTACAGGATCTTCGGGTCAAAAGCCAAAACCCCGCCTCCAGGCTTTATTGCTCTTAAATGGATTATTCTGGTTCTGACGGTTGTTTTTACGGTCCTCGCTTTTTCGGGTTTTACGCAGGAAAAAGCTTTTGGCCTGGCCTTCACGATAGTTTTCATCCTGCTTCTGAGAATGCTGCTCATGCAAGCGGTGAACATAATCCTGATGCCGAAACTGGGCACCCGGATTTGGTGCAAGTACTTCTGTCCCCAGGGACTGCTGATCAGCCTGATCTCGCGAATGAGCAGGTTTGCTTTGGTCAAGGACGAAAGCCTCTGCATAAGTTGCGGCACATGCAACCAGCACTGTTCCATGTCTATCGACATTACCGGTAGCCCGGCGGTTATCCGGAGCGGGGAATGTGTGGGGTGCGGAGTATGCGTTGAAGTATGTCCCCAGCAAGCCCTTTCCATGATTACCGGCGCCATTTCGGGGGTTGAAAAAAGTGATAAGGTAGGGGTTTAATCCCGCCAGATCAGATCGCGACACCACGTAAATTGGTGAACGAGAGAGAAACAAAGATTAACAGGAGAATTCGTAAAAATGAGGAGAAAAACCGCTTCCAAAAGAGATAACGTTGTTAAAAATGAAACACCCCCCAAAAAGCCTGAAGAGAAAAAGCTTTTTGCTGTTATGTGCATAAGGAACGGATCAAAATATTAAAAACCCCCTTGACATAGAACAACTGTTTGGTATAACATGAAACCAAACATATGTTTTGGTCAGGGGGGTTTTGCTTTTATGAAAAGAGCCATTCTCCTCGCCGACATGAACGCCTTCTTCGCCAGCGTCCACCAGGCGTTAGACCCTACCCTTAAAGGCAAACCGGTCATCGTCGGCGGCGACCCGGAAAAGCGCCGCGGAATTGTCTTAACAGCCAGTTACGAAGCCAAAGCCAGAGGCGTGAAGACCGGGATGACCGTTTTTGAAGCCGCCAGACTTTGCCCGGAAGCAACTTTCATTAAACCCCAGCACTACCTCTACGTCCACTTTTCCACCCGGATTTTGAGGATCATGCGCGATTTCACCCCCCTGGTGGAGCCCTTCTCCATCGACGAAGCCTTTTTAGACGTTACCGGCTGCACAAAACTTTTCGGCCCGCCGGTAGAGCTGGCTCGAAAGCTAAAAAAGCGGATCCGCGAAGAAGCAGGCGTCACCTGCAGCATCGGCATCGGACCAAACAAACTCCTGGCCAAGATGGCGGCAGAAATGCAAAAACCCGACGGTCTGACCGTTTTAAATTTTGAAGACGTTCCCGGGCGCCTCTGGCCCCTGCCGGTGCGGGAGCTTTTCGGTGTCGGCCCCAGATACGAACACCACTTAAAACTGTTCAACATCCACACCGTCGGCGACCTGGCTAAATTTCCCGTAAAAATTCTTAAAAAACGTTTCGGCATAAACGGAGAACTCCTCTGGCAGTGCGCCAACGGAATCGACTACAGCCCGGTCGACCCGGACACCCTGGAGAAAGTGAAGAGCGTCGGCCACCAGGTAACCCTGCCCAGGGACTATCGCCGGTACGAGGAAATAAAGGTGGTCATTTTAGAGCTGGCTGACCTGGTGGCCGAAAGGGTGAGGGCCGGAGGTTACGCGGGCCGGGTGGTCGCTTTATCGCTTAAAGACGCGAACTTCGCCTGGCTGTCCCGGATGAAGACCCTTCCCGAAAGGACCGACCTGGCCGCCGACATTTACCGGGCAGCCACGGAGTTACTGCAAAAGCACTGGCCGGAAGGCTGGCCCGTCCGGATGGTCGGGGTGGCCCTGGGGGGTCTTGCCCCCGTAAAAACGGAGCAGCCCACCCTCTTCGGAGAAAGGGAAAAAATAAGAAGGAGCGAGTGCGCCTGCGATCGCATCCGCAGCCGCTTCGGCGAGCGGGCCGTCTTCCGGGCCGCGTCGCTCACGAAGGCGGGTGTCCGTTATGCGTAATAACAAGCTGTGGGAAAGCCACCGGCTGATCCTGCCCGAAATACGAGAAAAAGCGGTCCGGCGCTGCGGGGACTGCCGGTTTTTCGTGTCTGTTCAAGGGCGGGAAGGAGTACGCAAAGGATGCGTGGTGGGTATTTCCGAGTACGGCACGCTGCAGAAAAGGGTACCGGAAATTATCCGCGCGGCGGATATCTTGAGAAGGGTAGGAAAGGCCGGGCTGGAGGAGGTACTGAAACGCAGCGACCCGGATGTCCAGGCGTGCGGGCTGTACCGGGAGAAACAGGAAAATTGGAAGGTACGGTGAAATGTTCTCTTCAAACGAGGTGTAGAATGATGCCCCCGAAACGTTCTGTACCCGTCTGCAACGTGACCAGCTGCAAGCACTTCAGAAGCATTGATGATAACGCCGGGGTGTTGAATCCGATATTGCAAACCAAGGCCATCTGATATAAACTGATATCAGGCGATGTTCGCCTTTCATTCTCCCGGGATGTTCCCGGGAAAGGGCAGGGACTGGCCCGGTCGGGAGAAAGCTCCGACGGAACGTGTACCGGCTGACAATGGCGCACGCGAAGCGGGCTTTAACGATGAGGTTTCCTTCAGGAAACTGAACACTGTCGGGTAGCCAGGTCTGAAATGTTTACGGCATTTTGGCCGGCCAAAACCGTTCCTGCCCTTCCGGTGGGAGCCCGGCACTCAACACCCAGGTTAAATTAACACTTGAAAGCTGAGTGTTGCGATGGGTGTTGAGTGCCGGGGCATTAACACCACCCCGCCGTTTGGAAGCCCTAACTGGGATATTGCGTCATGGGTATCCTGGTGACGGTCACTGTTTCGGGCGGGACTCCAGACGCTCGGCTCCGCTTTCCCGTTAGCCGGAAAGCCGGGTCCAAAGCCAGCCTCTCGGAGAGCGTGAACTGCTTTGCTGTCACTTTTATCGCTACCTGATAGAAGTTGATAGCAAAAATGGAAACAGGCCACTAAACGAGGGCAAATGAGCGAGGGAAGAAGGAATGGCCATACGGGAAAAAAACTGCGTCTTCGATTTTTTGGGGAAAATGGGCGAGGCCTTGCAGCACGGGGTACTGGCCGTTGACGAAAAGGGCGAAATTCGGGTGTTTAATCACTTCTGCGGCCTGGTTCTCGCGGTGAAAGTGCAGGATGCCCTGGGCAAAAACTGGCGGGAAATTATCCCGGAAAGCAGGCTGGGGATTGCGCTGGGAAAAGGTCCAGGGGAAATCCGGAATTATTACCTTTCGTTTAAAGAAAAGAAGATCAGAGTAACGCAGTTTTCTCTTTGCCAGGGCCGGAAAGTGAGCGGGGTGGTGGAATTTTGGGAAGATTACAGCGAAATAGAAAAATTAACCTGCCAGCTCAAAGAGGCCCTGGAGCAGAACCGCCTGCTGGACAGCATCTTAAATTCGGCGTACGAGGACGTGGGGGTGGTGGACAGGGAAGGGCGCGTTATTTACGCCAACGAAAAAGGAGCGATCCGCTTAGGGGTCGACCGCCGGGTGGTGATCGGCAGGTTCATGCGGGAAATCCGGAGCGACTGCCTGATGGAAAAAGTGGCGCGCAGCGGTGTCCCGCAAATGGGCAAATTGTGGCACGTGAAGGATAAGTACGTACCTGTAATGGTCTTGCCCCTGATCGAAAACGGGGAAATAAAAGGAGCGGTTTGCAAAAGTGTTTTTCGCGATTTGCACGAAGCCGAAGACTTCATCAAGAAAATCAGACCCTACTGCCGGCAGACAATAAAAGGCAAGCAGGCTTCTGGAAACGGGCCGGCTGGTTCCAGGTATACATTTGCCGATATTGTCGGCGAGAGTCCGGCGATGGTGACGGCCAAGGAACTGGCCAGGCGTTCGGCGGCCACGGAAGCGACTGTTTTATTGCTGGGGGAAAGCGGCACGGGGAAAGAGCTGTTTGCCCACGCCATCCACTCCGCCAGCGCCAGAAAAGACGGTCCTTTCCTCAAGGTAAATTGCGCCAGCATTCCGGAATCGTTGCTTGAATCAGAATTATTCGGCTACGAGGAAGGGGCTTTTACGGGAGCGCGCAAGGGGGGTAAACCGGGTAAATTCGAGCTGGCCAACGGCGGAACCATTTTTTTGGACGAGGTCGGCGATATGAGTCTGAACATGCAGGCCAAGCTGCTGCGGGTATTGCAGGAAGGGGAGATTGAAAAGATCGGCAGCACCCGGACCAGGCGGGTAGATGTCCGGGTGATTGCCGCGACCAACCACGACTTGAAGACGAAAGTACAGCGCGGCGAATTCCGGGAAGATCTATACTACCGGCTGGAGGTGATCCTGATCAGGATCCCCCCTTTGCGCGAGCGCCTGCAGGATATTCAGTTGCTGGTCCCGCACCTGGTTTCACAATTGTGTAAAAAATACGGGAAGGACCCTTTTGAAATAGCGCCGCCGGTTTACGAGGTCTTGAAGGCCTATTCCTGGCCGGGAAACGTCCGGGAGTTGGGGAACGTTTTGGAAGGGGCGATGTGTCTGGCGGATAAACAGGTGATCGAGGTGGCTGATCTGCCTCCCCATTTTGTGGAACGGACCGGAAAAATCCGCTGCTTGCTGGAAGCACCGGGAGACGTTCAAAAAGACAATGTACCGCCGCCCGGTTCGCTTGTCTGCACCATTGGAAACGTGGTTAACGAAGCAGAGAAAACAGCTATTGAAAGGGCGCTTGAATTTACCCGGGGAAACAAAAGAAAGGCGGCCAGGATTTTGGGCATTGCCCGGTCGACTTTCTATGAGAAATTGAAAAGGTACGACCTGGCCTGAGCAGTCAACCCCGGCCAACAGATGTCCGGCCGGTTGGACACCACCGCCGCCGGACCGGGCGGGGGATTAACGGGATTAAGTCGAAAACGGGTTGAAGGGAACCTTTGTTGGTGTCGGAAAGTTAATTTGCTTTCTGGCATTTTTTTTGCATGCATGTCCTGGAACAAATGGCCCGGATTTGTCCCGCCCTGGCGCTTTCTTGCGGGGCACATGCAATCCTGTGTACCGATACCCTATTCAGGCACGCGACGGAAACGCTGATCCAGGGGAAGCTGGCCGATATGTATACCCATCTGGAAGCGGCTCGGCTGCTTGCTTATAAATCGGCCATCACTGCGGACAAAAAAGAAAGAGGGGGCAAGGGCACGAAGATGCATAAGCTGGCGGCCGCAGCCATTCTTTTTGCCGGGGAAATGGCCACCCGAGCCGCTCTGGAGACCGTCCAGATTCACGGCGGATACGGTTACATGCTGGAGTTTCCCGTGAACAGGTTATATCGTGACGTGAAGCTTTACGAAATTGGCGCCGGAACTTCTGAAATCAGGCGCCTGCTGATCGCCAGGGAGTTGTTGAGCGAGTAAATAAGGGCAGGCAGGACAACTACCTCCGTTTGCTGTGTGTCCGGAAGGGTGAGCATGTCCGCGCGTCCGGACATTTAAATTCCTCCTCCTTTCAAGTTTGCCCGGCGCTTTTTGGATTTTGGAATTCCTGGCACGCTTATTGCATGAGAAATAAATTGGGGAAGCAGCAGGGTTTGCAATTGTTCGCAAAGTCCGGGCTCCCGGCAGTTCCGGCAGTTATCCCTATCCCTTTGGTGATCGCAGTTAGAACCGGTATTTTACGAAACAAGGAGTGGTTGCATGGGAAGAAAAGTTGCCGTTGTGGGCGTAGCCCAGTTAGCCAACGAAGAGGTTTTGAATTATAACGTCCGGGAAATTACCTACCGGGTGGTTAAAGACCTGCTGGAACAGTGCGGGATGAAACGGGACGAAATCGAAACTATCGTCACCTCTTCGTCGGACCACTGGCAGGGGATCAGTTGCTCGAACACTTTCTACTACGACGCGATTGGCGGATATCTAAAGAATTCCTCCAAAACGGAGGATGACGGGGCTTTTGCCTTTCTCTACGGTTGTCTGCGGGTGATGAGCGGCCATTTCGACACGGCCATTGTCCACGCGGTGACCAAATCCTCGGAGGTCCCCGACCCCAGCACCCTGACCAACCTGACCGCCGACCCTTTTTACCAGCGCCGGCTGGGGTTGGACGACATTTCGGCAGCAGCCTTGCAGGCAAAGTTATACATGGATCGTTACGGGGTGACGGAAGAACAGGCGGCCAGGGTGGTGGTCAGGAATCTCGAAAATGCTCTCGATAACCCGTACGCCGCCAGGAGGGCGAAAATTACCGTGGACGACGTTTTAAGGTCGGAGGTTGTGGCCTACCCGTTGAAAACCCTGGATTGTCCCCAGGATTCCGACGCCACCTGCGCCGTGTTGTTGGCCGCCGAAGAAAAGGTGGGGAAGTTTACGGACACACCCGTTTGGGTGAAAGGAGTGGGTTGGTCGGTGGACGATTTCTTTCTGGGCGACCGCGACCTTTTAAATGGCGCTTTAGCTAGAGCGGCAAAAAAGGCGTACGCCATGGCGGGGATCAACCGGCCCCGGGAAGAGCTCGACGTGGCGGAAATCTGCGCGCCGTACTCCTTCCAGGAACTCCTCTGGTATGAGCAGTTGGGTTTCTGTACCGCCGGGGAAGGGGGCAAGCTGGTTGATGCGGGAGTAACCGCCAGGGGCGGTGAGCTACCGGTAAATCCCTCCGGCGGGGTACTGGCCGCCAACCCGTACGTGGCCAGGGGACTGATCAGGATTGCGGAAGCGGCCCTGCAGGTCATGGGCAAAGCGGGGGACCGGCAGGTACCGGGGGTAAAGACTGCCCTGGCCCATTCCACCCACGGCCTGGCCGGACAGCACCATTCCGTAATTATTCTCGGCAGGGAGGGGGATTAAAATGGCAAGAGCAGTAGCAGTGGTGGGTTTTGGCCAGACAAAGCACGGCCGCCGGGATGAGGTAAGCTACCCCGAACTGGTCTACGAGGCTGTCAAGGCCGCCCTGGAAGACGCGGGAATTACTCCGGACGAAATCGACGCCGTGGTTTCCGGCTCCATGCCGGCACCCATGGAGGGGGTAAGTGCACCCCACCTCTACCTGGCGGACGCCCTGGCGGCTTTTGGGAAACCCTCTATGCGGGTCGCCACCTGCGGGTCGACGGGAATGTCCATCGCCCAAATGGCTTATTACCACGTGGCTTCCGGCTTATTTGACGTGGTCCTGGCGGTCGGGCACGAAAAAATGTACGAAAACGATCCCCAGGGAACAATGGCTACCGTTGCGGAGCCGTATTTTCAGCGGCCTTTTCTGGCCGGCGCGCCGGGAATCTTCTCCATGCAATCGAACCAGTACGCGTACCGCTACAACCTGCCGGAAGAAAGGGTGCGGGAAGCGGCGGCGATCATCTCCGTCAACCACCACGAAAATGCCCTGGATAATCCTTACGCCCACATTCAAACGAAAATAACCGTCGAAGACGTCCTGAATTCCAAAGTGATCGCCTACCCGGTACGTCTTATGGACGTTTGCCCGTCTTCCGACGGGGCCGCCGCAGTGATTTTTGCCGCGGCGGAAAAGGCCAGGCGCTTTCCTGGAAAACCGGCCTGGGTCAAGGGCCTCTATTACGCGGGGGACGAAGCCTTTTTTGGCGACAGCGACAAAGTGGTCTGGGAATCGGCGATCATTGCCGCCCGGGAAGCGTACCGAATGGCCGGGATCCAGAATCCGCGCAAAGAAATTGACGTGGCGGAAGTTTACAACCCCTTTACCTTTCAAGAACTGATCTTTTACGAGTGCTTTGGCTTTTGCGAGCCGGGTGAAGCCTGCCGGCTGGTGGAAGAAGGGGTGGTGCTCCGGGGAGGGGAATTGCCCTGCGCTCCTTCCGGCGGCGTATTGTGCACCAACCCCATCGGCGCTACCGGCCTGATCCGGGTCGGCGAGGCGGCCCTGCAGGTAACCGGCCGGGCCGGCCGGCGGCAGGTGCCAGGGGCGAAAACCGCCCTGGCCCACGCCATGGGCGGGATGGATCAGTTAAACGGGGTTATGATTCTGAGCAGTGAGCTGTAAACAAGAGAAAGTGTAACAAAGAAGGGGGAACTAAAGAATGGACCAGGCGGAAGTGAAATTTTTGGAACAGGTCGTTTATCTTCCCTACCGGTGGGCGATGGGGCCGGTATACACCCGGTTCTTTGAAGAATTCAAGCAAAAGAAGATCATGGGCACCCGGTGTCCGCAGTGCAACCGGGTGCTGGTGCCGGCCCGGCTGTTTTGCCCGCGGTGTTTCGTCGATACGCCGGAATGGGTGGAAGTAAGCGACCAGGGAACGATCCGGACGTGGGCCCTGATCAACTTTAAGTTTTCCGGTCAGCCGATGGACCCCCCGTACATCACCGGTCTGGTAGACCTGGAGGGGGCGGACGTAGGCTTCTTGCATTTTATCGGCGGCGTAAATCTCGCTGACCTGGCGGAAGTCAGGGAAAAGGTAAAGATTGGCGGCAAAGTCCGGGCGCGGTGGAAAGAAAAGCCCCAGGGAAATATTCTGGACATTGAGTACTTTGAACCGGTTTAAGACTGAAGGGGAGTATTTTTTACGTAAAAGAAGGTACCTGACAAGACCGGCCGGAATAACGTGGCAACCCGGTAGATTGCCCCGTTATTCCTGATTCAATGTTGCTTTTATTTAGCCCGGCCTGTGTGATTAAGTTAACTTACAATATTGAAATCAGGATGGAGAGGTTAAAATGGAAAAAAATATTTCGTACGCAAAATTTAATCACGATTGGGGAATTCATCCCGTACCACCCTTGCCCGACGTACCGGTTTATAATCTGCTCAGGGATTCCGCAAAAAAGTGGCCTGACCAAACCGCTTTGATTTGTTACGACAAAAAGCTGACTTACCGGGAAGTTGATGAACTCACCGACAGGCTGGCCTGGACGCTGCCACCGCGTTTGGGGTGAAAAAAGGCGACCGGGTGGCTACCATGCTGCCTAACTGTATTCAACATTCCCTGGCGTTTTTTGGCATCATTAAAACGGGGGCAATTGCTGTTCCCTGCAATGTAATGTATAAGCCCCGGGAACTGGCTTACCAGTTAAAGGATGCAGGGGCCGAAACGATTATTGCGTTAGACGTTTTTTACCCGGTAATTGAGCAGGCCAGGAAGGATACTCCCCTGAAGAATGTAATTATCACCAATTTAAAAGATTTCACCTCCCCCGACGCCGCTGTACCTTCACTTTTTGCGATTGAAAAAACAAAAATTCCGGAAACCGGCGATTTGTTGGAGTTGCTGGAAAAATCAAAAGCAGAGGCTCCGTCCGTAGAGATTCATCCAGAGGAGGACCTGGCGTTATTGTTGTACACGGCTGGGACTACCGGCGTTTCCAAGGGAGTGATGGAAGCCCACCGGACTGTGTGGGCCTGCGCGCACCCTTCCCGGTATATTTTGGATTTAACCGAAAATACGATTTGTTTACAAATAATGCCGATGTTCCATTGTTCGGGATATTGCCTTGCCCAGCTCCCGGTTTTATACTCGGGCGGGACAGTGGTGCATGTGCCCTTGTTTGACCCCGTCCAATGTCTCGGCATGATTAAAAAGTATAAGGTTAACCTGATTTTTGCGCCGCCTACTTTTTACATTGGCCTGCTGGCCAGCCCGGAGTTTGGCCGGTATGATCTTTCCAGTTTAAAATTAACTTATTCTTGCGGAGCGCCCCAACCGCCGGCCATCAGGGAGAGGTGGAGCAGCCAGGTAGGTTACCTTTACGACGGCTATGGCCTTACCGAAACGATGTGCCAGGGCGTTTCCGCGCTCAGCACGACGAAGATGAAAAAACCAGGGGCGGTAGGCGTGGTTTTTTACGGCGAAATCAAAATTGTGGACGAAAACGGGGAAATAGTTCCCCGCGGCGCGGTAGGCGAGGTAATGTTTAGAGGGGACGGGGTAGCAAAAGGGTATTGGCGCAAACCCCTGGAAACTGCCGAGGCTTTTACGGAAGACGGCTGGCTGCATACTGGTGAAGCAGGTTACCTGGATGAAGAAGGGTTCCTGCATTTTGTTGACCGGTATAAGGACCTGATTGTTGCTTCCGGCTATAACATTGCTCCTAGGACGATCTTCCAGGCGTGCAACACTACATCGCGATCCCCGCCACCAAAAAGGAAATTACCGCTCCCTTTGTCGATTTTGATCAATTCATCCGGGGACATTTCGATGGAGAAGTGGAAGACGTAATTATTAACGACCGGGATATTTTTGAAATTTTATACACCAGCGGAACCACTGCCCATCCCAAGGGGGTAATGGTTACCCACCTGGCGGTGTTTATCATGTCGCTCACCAGCCTGATCGAAATGAAGATCTTCAGGGAGCACGTGGGAACGACCTTAATGCCCCTTTTCCATTGCGCGCAGCAAACGTTCACGACCAGTTTTCTGTACGTGGGGGGTTAAGGACTGAATTATAACCGTTTAACCTTTATTTTCGACCGTTCGACAGTGGAAAGTTGCTTTGCTAAAACTCGCGGTTAAAATATGACTAACAGGTTATAATTCTAACGCCATTTTTTAGACGTTCAGGAGTACAGTTAATGATCTAAAAAAACGACGGGGAAATGACTGCTCCTTCGATGGAGGGTTCCTTCTTGCGGCCGGGGAATGCCGGAGAGGGTTACGGTTACTTTTTGCACGGGAGGGTTAACGTGGTGCATTATTTTTTTACCGGGGAACACGAAACAGTGCGGAAGACGCTCCGGCGCTTTGTGGAAAAGGAACTGGCTCCCCACGCCGAAGAGTGGGAAAAGGAGGAATACTTTCCCGACTGGGTTTTTCGGCGGATGGGGGAACTGGGCTTTTTGGGTTTGCGTTACCCCGAAGAATACGGCGGGCAGGGCGGAGATTTGTTCATGTCCATCGTCTTTTTCGAAGAACTGGCGCGCAGCGGGATCGGCGGCTTGCCCCTGGCCATGCTCGTCCAGACGGAGATGGTTCCCCCGCCGATTCTCCAGTTCGGAACGGAAGAGCAAAAACAAAAGTACCTCGCCCCCACTTTAAAGGGCGAAAAAATCGCCTGCCTGGGAATTACCGAGCCCAACGCCGGTTCCGACGTGGCCGCCATCCAGACCCGGGCGGTCAGGGCGGGCAACCACTGGGTAATCAACGGGCGGAAAATTTTTATCACCAATGGGGTCCGGGCGGACTTCATCCTGCTGGTGGCGAAGACCGACCCGTCAAAAGGACATCAGGGCATTTCTCTCTTTTTTGTAGATAAACGTACGCCGGGATTTACCGTCAGCCGCAAGCTCAAGAAAGTGGGGATGGCCTGTTCGGATACGGCGGAGCTTTTGTTTGAAGACTGCCGCGTCCCGGCGGAGAATTTGCTGGGGGAAGAAAATAAGGGGTTTTACCAGATCATGTGGGAATTGCAGGGGGAGCGGCTGTTTGGGGCGGTAGGCGCGGTGGCCGGCGCGCAGTACGCTTTTGAGCGGGCCCTGGCTTACGCCCGGCAGCGGGTCCAGTTTGGCCGCCCCATTTGTGAATTCCAGGTCATCGCGCACAAGCTGGTCGACATGGCGACGGAAATAGAGGCGGTCCGCCAGCTGATCTACGCCACCACCTGGAAGGTGGCTCAGGGGGAATATCCGGTAAAGGAAATTTCCATGTGTAAACTGGCCGGTGCTCAGATGGCCTGCCGGGTGGCGGATCTGGCCCTGCAAATCCACGGCGGCTACGGCTACATGATGGAATACCCGGTGCAAAGAACCTGGCGGGACGCCCGCTTAAACCGCATCGGCGGCGGCACTGATGAGATCATGAAAGAAATCATCGCCCGGTCCCTGGGGATTTAAGCCCTGGCGGTCGCCTGCCGGTTATTCTGTTCCGGTGCGGTTGGTTTAAATCTGGTTCAATTCAGGGAACTGTTGGGCAGGTGCTCTGGTTGAGGGATAAATCCGGGAAGGGGTGATCGTGATGGCTCACTGGTTATTTAAGGAAGAGCATGAAATCTTAAGAAAAAGCATCCGAAGTTTTGTCCAGAAGGAAAT